>JBEEOX010000029.1:0-10367 GCA_041191425.1 Verrucomicrobiota bacterium
CTGGAACGCAATCAACAAAATCAGCCTTTCCGGTGGTGGAGTGCTTGAGGCCGACATTGGCATCGTTGGCGGGGTCACCTCAGTGCCCGAGCCCACCACAGCTTTGATCAGCGCTCTCGGCGCATTGAGTCTGCTTCGTCGCAGGCGATAAGATTGCTGGAGAATTAAAACTCCGCGCTGTTCCTGAGAATCTCCTCAAGCGTGGTTCAGCCCCGCGCGCTCGGCATCGCTGAGCGGTTGAGAAACTCCATTCTGATCTACGCGGACAGTCGTCATGCCGCCCTTAGCCGCGCATTCGCCGGCCTCGTTGATCAGCTCAAATTTCCAAGTCACCGAGCTTTTGCCGATTTGATCAACGGCAATCTGCACCTCGATGCGGTCGCCGAACTGCAGGGGCTTGGCAAAATCGCAATGCACATGCACCCGCGGCCATCCGCCAAGGGCGCGATCAAAAACCATGATGCCGCGCGATTTGAGAAAGGCATGCTCTGCCTCTTCGACATAGCGCAGGATGTTCGGGAAATGCACCCATCCGCCTGCATCGGTGTCGCCAAATGCGACTTCGCGTGAATGGCGGTAAAGGGGAGCGTCCATGATCATTCAAAGCGGCCCACCAGCACCGAGGCATTGTGCCCACCAAAGCCGAAGCTGTTGCTCAAGGCGACTTTGACATCCGCCTCGCGCGCGACATTCGGCACGCAGTCGAGATCGCACTCGGGGTCCTGATCTTCAAGGTTGATCGTTGGCGGGACGATGCCGTCCTTGATGGCCATGACGCTGGCGATCAACTCGATGCCGCCCGCGGCTCCGAGCATGTGGCCGGTCATCGACTTCGTCGAGCTGACCATCAGGCCACTCTTGGCATGATCGCCGAAGGCGAGCTTGATCGCTTTGGTTTCGGCGATGTCGCCGAGACCGGTCGATGTCGCGTGGGCGTTGAGGTAATTGACCTCGTTGGCGTTCTTTTTGCCATGGTTCAAGGCCATTTGGATCGCGTAAGCCGGACCACTGCCATCGGGCGATGGCGCGCTGAGGTGATAGGCATCGGCGCTCACGCCATAGCCAAGCAGCTCAGCGTAAATTTTCGCGCCGCGTTTTTTCGCGTGCTCAAGTTCTTCAATCATCACCACGCCCGCACCTTCGCCCATCACGAAGCCGTCGCGGTTTTTGTCGAAGGGTCGCGACGCTCGTTCGGGTTCGTCGTTGCGCGTGCTGAGAGCTTTCATGTTGCCAAAGCCGCTGAGGCCCATCGGCAGAATCGTCGCCTCAGCGCCACCGCAAAGAAATCCATCGGCATCGCCAAACTTGATGATGCGCCAGGCCTCACCGATGTTGTGATTCGAGGTCGCGCAGGCAGTGACGATCACCATGTTTGGGCCTTTCAATCCGTACTCCATCGAGATGATGCCGCTGGCGATGTTGGAAATCATCATCGGAATCGTGAAAGGCGAAACGCGCTTCGGGCCGCGCGTCATGTAAGTCGTGTGCTCGTTTTCCAATGTGGCCAAACCCCCAATGCCGCTGCCCACCATCACGCCAAAACGGCGGGGATCGATCGCTGAAACATCGAGGCCGGAATCAAGCATTGCCATTTTTGAGGCAGCCACGGCGAATTGCACATAGCGATCGGCGCGGCGAGAGTCCTTGGGCACATTGAAATAGCCATCGGGCTCGAAATTTTTGACCTCACCCGCAATTTTGCAATCAAAGGGCTCAGGGTCGAGCTGGGTGATCCTCGCAATCCCGCTGCGCCCGGCCTTCATGCCCTCCCAGGTGGAGGAAAGGTCGTTGCCCAAGGGTGAGAGGCAGCCAATGCCGGTGATGACGACGCGTCTTTCGTTCATGGTTTCGGCAGCGAATTTGCCTGCTCAGAAGGACCCGCGCAAGCAATCATCACACCCGCGATCACTTCCTTTCATTTCGCGCGCCGCAGCGGGGGCACTCAACCAAGCCACGTTCGGCAGTCTCAAATGCATGCAGGCAAAGCCGACAAATGACCCGCCGCGAAAGGGCTCGGGTCTCAGCCCGCACGCGGGATGTTCGCGCAATGATCGTCGCGAGGATGATAAAAATCATCGGAACGCAAACCGCCAAAACAACGAGTTCAGTGAGGGCCAGGCGCATCGGTCGCTTGATTGATAATTCCCAGATCGACTGCAAACCAGCGAGTAGCCGATTTCGTGCTTGGGGCAAACTCCACCTTTCGCAGCCACTCGACAAGGGCGGCCGTGGCAGTGGATTCGCCGCCATTCAACGCGATGCAATCGAGCACGCGCCCATTCGCATCGGCATGGATCATGAAACGCCAAGAGTCACGCAATGACTTGCCATTGATTTGCATGGCGAATTCCGGCAGCTCGCGCGGCATATCGCCTTCGCTGATGCCAGAGATCGGCGTGAGCACCGGCTGCGGACGAGATTCCATTTTCTGCATAGTTTCAATCGTCGGGAGCGATCGGCGCGGAAGCATGGCTTCACCCACCGGTGCAAGACTCGGAGTTTCAACCGCAGCCGATTCATGCAACGGGCGCAGTTTGGGCGCATAAGGCGGCGGTGAAAAACGCATCGCCTCAAGCGCCGTCTGCTGGAGTTTCGCCACGGCATCATCGGCGGCGGGGTTGAATCGCATGGGGAAAGGACCTTCCTCACGCGCCCGGCGTTTGAGTTCCATGCTGAGCATGTCGTCGCCCGCAAGAATGAGCGCGGCATGATTGATGCGCTGAGAAGCGTAAGACCCAAGATCGATGCGCAAGGAATGAAGCACGAACGCGAACGCCGCGGCGCTTATCAGAAATGCTGCCAGCATTGGCGCAAGCGAGTCGCTTTTGCGCGGCCACGCAAAGATGCGCTCACCATCAAGCGCGCGGACATTATCTGTCACCGTGCGTGTGGTCATTTCGAAATTTCCTTGAATGGCTCGGCGGCATTTGAACCGGTCAACGCAAGTCGGAAGCCCTTGGCGAGGATCAGCTCGCTAATCTCGCGCTCAGTGCCAACCTGCATGTCTGCATCGGATTGCAAGAGCACGATGCTACGCGCTGCGGCGCCTTGTTCGCGAAGGCCCTCAAGCCGTGACTCCAAGGTTGCCATATCGACCAACTCACGGCCGAGGTAAACACGCGCGCCACTTTCCGATGGCACCAGCGTGACAACCAGCGTTTCGCGAAAACGCTCAAGCTGGAAGCGCGATGGCGGTGGATCAACCGATACTCCTGCCTGACTCGTCAGCGAGGCGCCGGCGAAATGAAACATCCATAGCAGCGCAAAAAGATTCACCACCGGCAGCGCATGCAACAATGCCGGTCGCTCGGGCAGCGACATTTCGAGTTTCAATGGCTTGACCCTCCCGGCGATTTTGGCGATTGCCTTCCCGCGCTGACCTCACCGCGGAATGACGCGAATTCGATCTCCTCGCGCGCATCACAAATCATGTGCACCATTTCAATGCCCGCGCGCTCGATGCTGTGCGCGAGGCGCTTCGCGCGACCAAGGAAGTACAGGTAAAAAAGATACATCGGCACTGCGACAAGGAGGCCCAGCACCGAAGTGATCAGGGCGATCATGATGCCGGCATTCAGCTCTGCCTGACCGCCAGCCGCTCCTTGCCCGCCGAGCTGTTGATAAACTTCGAACATGCCAAGAAAGGTTCCCAAAATTCCAATCAGTGGCGAGAGCAGCGCGACCCCGAGAATGACCCTGATATTTTTCTCGATGCGCGGCACTTCAAGCTGGCCTGCCTCACGGGTCACATCACGCAGATCGGCGCGTGAAAGGTAATAACGCAGCAGCGTGGCATGGGCAACGCGCGCCACAGGGCCCGGCGCTCGCGCAGCTTCATGCAAGGCCTCAGCAAATGCGCGGTTGCGAACATGCCGGGCGAGCCCGACAAGCAAGTCGCTGACATTGATGCGCGCACGGTAAAAGAAAAATGCCCGCTCAATCACGCAGACCGAACCGACAAACGCCATGGCCAGCAAGACCCACACGAGTGGGCCGCCGCGCTCGATCAATCCCGCAGGTTCCAGCATTGCCAACATCATCGGGCCAAAACTAGCGCAACGCCCGAGCGGCTGACCAGCACCAAAAGCCGTGCAAAAACGCCATCGCGGTCAGCCCTTGAAAGCGAAGGCCGGTACACCCCTGACGCCGAGTCCGCGAATGACAAACAGACGGCCGGCATGCTCTTCCTTGGCGGTTTTGTGAACGCCAGTGGTGACAAAGAGATCCGCAAGATCCGCGCCGCCGAACGCGCATGCGGTCGTCTCAAGACAAGGCAGCGCGATGCGATGGATTTCCTGGCTGTTGCTCGGATCAAAGCACGAAACGCATCCGCCATGGCAAAAGGCGATCCACAGATTGCCATCAGAATCAATCGTCATGCCATCAGGCGATGCATCAATATGCGAAGTGGAAATGACAGGCCGCGGATTTTTCAAATTTCCATCCTCGTAATCGAATGCCAGCACTTCTTTGCGCGGCGTGTCGATGTAATAGGCCAATTTCCCATCAAGAGACCACGCGATGCCATTGGAATTGGTCACCGGCGCAAAGGCCTCGTGAATGCTGAGGTCGGGATCGAGTCTGTACAGTTTCGCGTCGCCGGTTTTTTTCGCGAGGCTGATCGATCCCGCGAAGAACCTGCCGTCGGGCGAGCACTTGCCATCATTGAAGCGGTTGTCGGGCTTGTCAGCCTCGGGATCGGCGATCGGCGTGAGCGCTCCAGTTTCCTCATCGAGAAACGCAAACCCGTGGTCGCCGGCGATCAACAATCCGCCACCCGCACGCGGCACTACCGTGCCGACGCGCTGTCCGACCAGCCATGATTTTTCACTGCCATCCTCCGGGTTGTAGCGGTGAACCATGCGTCCTTCGATGTCGACATAGTACAAATAACCCTCATGCCAAATCGGGCCTTCGCCCCACTGACTGCAGATGTGTCCTACTGGCTCAACGCGGATCATGTGCCGAGGATAAGCCGCGAGCCGCGACGCAACAACGGAAAACAAATGGGTCTTGCGCCTACTTGCAATGCCCGCATTCCAGTTTCATCTTGGTCTACATGCAGACGAATTTCAGTGCGATTGGCAGTCGTTTAGCGCAAGCAAGCCGCTGGATTGGAGCCCGCGCGATAGATCTCTTATATCCATCCGATTGCGCGCTATGCGGTAACCTGCTGACAGGGCGCAAAGCATTGTGCGAATTATGCGCAGACGACCTTCCGCGCATCGCCGAGCCATTTTGTGAAACCTGTGGCATGACATACGGAGGAGTGATCGACCACACCTTCGAGTGTCCAAACTGCAGCGAGCTCAGCTTCGCTTTTGAATTCGCACGACCGGCGATGCGCAAGGACCCGCGCACGCTCGATCTCATCCATCAGCTCAAATACCGTCGCTCGCTGCACTTGGCACACGATCTGGGCAGACTCGCGGTCGATGCGTTTCGAAACGATCCGCGACTCGCCACCGCCCTCGAGGAAAAGTGGTCGCTCATCCCTGTTCCACTTCACCGCAAGAGGCTGCTTCATCGGCATTTCAATCAGGCCGAGGAAATCGCCCGAGGCATTTCACATCACACTGGTCTGCCCATTGTCTCTGCCCTACGCCGCACGCGCGATACCGGCACGCAAACACGACTGACGCGCAAGCAACGCATGAAAAACCTCCAAGGCTCATTCGAAATTTCCAAAGCGGGGAAAAATTTGATCGGCCAAAATTCGCATGGTGCAGTGCTCATCGACGATGTGCTTACCACCGGATCAACGGTCAACGAGTGCGCAAAAACATTGCGCCGTGCAGGTCTTCGCAAAGTGGTGGTGGTGACGGTGATGCGTGGTTAACGCATGCTATTCCCATCGCGGCCATCAGCGGCTTTGATCACAACATGACAAAGCGCGACGGTGAGGCCTAGCGGGATCAAGAGCCACAGGCCTGTGCGCATGTCTCCGATTCCCAGCAACAGCGGATCGGGCTTCATCGCTTTGACCAAATTGTGAGTCATGAAAAATCCCTTGAGGGCGATGATCCATCCGGCATGGAGCGCAATGGGCAACCACAAGGCCCCACTGCGAAGGCGCGCCCATGCCAAGGCCAGCCCAACAGCCAACATCGGGATGAATTCACTCACGATGAAAACTCCGCAGGAGAAATGCACGAGGATCCCACCGAGCAGTGAGAAGCCCGCGAGCCAATGGGTGGGATCGATGATCTTCCATTCCTGTGGTGGTTCGACGAAGTGCAAAACCGCGAACAATATGGAAGCACCGATGAACGCGGAAAATGGTCGAGCATAGCGAAGCCACAAACCTAGCAACAAACCGCGAAACAACCATTCTTCGACCAAGGACACAGCCACGGCAGGAACCAACACCTTAGAGATGATGCGACCGAAGGCGGACGAGTTTCTGTTCGACGCAAAATAGCCCATCGATTCCAGCAACGAGGCCGAGCCCCAGGCCACGCCGATCGCGATCAGGCCACCTAGCAGGATATGAATCAGGGCTCTTTGCCATGGCAATTTTTCCCAAAGACGATGACCTCCACCCGTATTCTCTGCCCGCAGAAAACGCAGTCGACGCAATAGAAACGGCAGCAGCACTAAGGCCGATAGCATCAATCCACGGTTGAAATAACGACCAAATCCCGCACGCCGACACGAGCCGCCGACGGATTCGATCAGGTGCGAAAAATCATCCGTGGCAGTGAAATCACCAAATGCTTTTCCTACCTGATAAAGCCACGGAGCGATCGCTGCACCCAGCACGAAGGAGCCGATAACCCACAGCACCGCCGCTCCAATCTCGGATCGCACAAACCGCTTCACGAGAGCGGATTAAATACCATCCACTCGGTTTGTCGAGTATCGCACGAATGAACTTCTAACGGACTTCGCGATTTGATCCGAGCGCGATGTTGAGCTGAAACCAAAGCGATTGCTCATCGTCCTCGCCGGTAACGGAATCGAAGTTGTACTGCGTCCGCAATCCGATGCGACGAGCATCGTCGAGCCACCAAGTAAGTGCTGGCGAAACGCGAAACCTCTCAGCCTGACCGAAGTCATCCACACCACCAATCCACGCCACGCGTAGACCGCTGTCAAAATGCTCGTTCCACGTCATGATCGCATGGCTGTGGATGCCGTCCTCTTTGTAATTTCCAGCAAATGTTTCATCGATCACGCCATCGCCATCCTCGTCGTGCTCGCTGAAGGCATCGACATCGCGCCACAACCATTCGGTGCGCCAGCGGAACGCACGTCCGCCCTTTTCCAAGCCGTTTTCGCGCCACAGGTATTCGACATCGACGCCAAAGACATTTGTGTCCCGACCAAAACCATTGGTCCCGCCAGCCCATGAACTACCTGCGGTGATGGAATGAAAATCATTGATTCGATTTCTTGCCATCATGCGTGCCGTGACGACATCGTCGGCCACAAACGCACCATCGGCTTCGTGCGGGATTTCTTCGCCTCCATGCACATGCGAGTCCTCATGATCATGAGCCGGCGCGTTGCCGTAGCCAAGCGAGGCAATCGAGACCCACTCGGGATCAAGCCCAAGCGGCAGCGTCCACGAGAGTTCCGCGCCTTCGAGCATGAGGCCGTCCTCGCCGAGCATGTGACTGTTGGCGAGTTCGGCATCGACAAAATCCCACGCGTGGAGGTGCTTATCGTTGAGCGCGCCAAAATACGTCAGATAACGACCGACTTTGATTTCAAGTCCACCAGGAATGTTGGTGATTTTTCCAAATGCCTCTTCCAGCTCGCCATCCCAATCGCCGCTAGCATCCTGATAGAAAAGATAATTGGAAAACGCCTCGAAGTATTTTGTGCGCAACGAAAAGCTTGGCTCGAGCGCTTGGGCGGAAAAGGGATCGCGCTTCGGGTCATGGCCGCCGGATGAAAACTCTTCGGCATCTCCCGAGCTAAAGCCCCCCGCGCCATGAAAATGAAGGTTGGGAAACAAAACATCGCCAATGCTCCAGTCGTTGAACCGCTGCCACTCATCCGCGGACTCCGCTTGCATGATTTGCGCGTGGCCAAAAAACAGCGTCAAAAGCGCCACCGACTCTGTTGCTTTGCTTTTCATGATTTTGAAGACCGCACATGCCGGGATTTCGCGATGAGTCCGTATTTGGGGCTGAAGAGAAATGCGATGATAAACAAAAGTCCAAGCACCAGCACGATGGCGGGGCCTTGCTCGATATTGATCCACCAACCGATCAACACCGCCAGCGCGGAGGCGATGCCGCCAAGCACCGCGCCACCCCAGAACAAGGCGTTGGTGGAATCGGTGAGCAAATAAATCGTCGCGGCAGGCGTGACGAGGAGGCCGATCGCCAGCATGCAGCCGACAGCTTGAAGCGAGGAGATCAACACGACGATCAGCAACGCCATCAGCAGGTAATTCAAGGCCCGCACCGGCACACCAAGCGTTGCCGCGACCTCGGCATCAAAGAGCGTCATTAAGAGTGGGCGATGCAACGCGGTCAGCGTTCCCAGCGCGGTGATCGAAATCCAAAAGTTCGTCCACAAGTCGCCATCACGCAGTCCCATGATGTTGCCAAAGAGCCAGTCCTCCATTTCCTGGGTCACGCCGATGCGGCGCAGCAAGATGATGCCGCCGCTGAAGGCCGCGGTGTAAAGAATCGCGAGCGCGGAATCCTGATCGAGTCGCGAGCCGCGCGACACAGCAAGCGAACCGAGGCCGATCAGCAACGCGGCAAACAAACTGCCGAGAAACGCGCTCCAATCGTGCAAGCCGACCACCGCGATCGCCACCGCGATGCCGGGCAGCAACGCATGCGAAAGCGAGCCAACCTTGAGCGCCGATTTGCGCAGCACGACAAAGGCACTGGCATAGCCGTTGGTGAAACCGATCAGTAGCGCCGCCAAAACCGCGCGTTGGTTAAAGGGGTGCTGGAAGGGTTCAAGCAGCCAGTCAATCATGCCTGCTCCTTTCCGGCGACAGCTCCTGTCGCAAAAGTTTTTTCAATTTGCTCGCCCGTGAAAATTTCCGCCACCGGACCGAACGCGATCGGCTTGTGATTGAGCAAAAGCACTTCGTCATAAATGTCGCGCACCGTGTCGAGATCGTGATGCGAGGCAATCACCAGCCGCCCCTCCTCGGTGAGATTGCGCAAAGTCTTGGCCAAGGCATTTTTCGATGTGCGGTCGAGTCCGGTGAACGGCTCGTCGAGCAAAAGCACATGTGCTTCTTGAGCCAAGGCGCGCGCTAGGAAGACGCGTTGTTGCTGACCTCCGCTCAGCGCGCTGATCTGACGATCACCAAGCTCGGCGAGATCCATCCACTCGATTGCGCGTTGAATCGCGGTTTCGTCATCAGCGGAAAACGGTCGCCACCAACCCGCTTGCGGATAACGGCCCATGCGCACTACGCCGCGCACGGTGATCGGGAAATCCCAATCGACATTTTCGCGCTGCGGAAGGTAAGCGATTTCGCGGCTCCACTTCGCAACCTTGGTGCCGCGCCACAAAATGCGACCGCCGGATACCGGCAGCAATCCGGCAATCGCCTTGAGCAAAGTGCTTTTGCCTGCGCCATTCGGGCCGATCAACGCGACACACGAACCGCAAGAGGTCGACATGCTCACACCGTTCAATGCCTCGACCTCGCGGTATCGCACCTGCAGGCCCTCCACCCTCAACTCGTGATGGTGACCGCAATGATCGCAGGATTCGTGATTCGGATGGGTCATGGTTTTTTGTTTCAATGCACGCGCCATTCATACCGCAGCGTTTCCTCGATCTGACCATTGCCAATCGCATAAGCGGTCTTTTCTTCGTGCGCATCGGGCATGACGGTGAGAAATGCCGCGCTCTCATTTTTGCCATCGGCAAACTCGACTTGCAGGCGAAGCTCAAGTTCATGATCGCTCAAACGAAGCCGCGCATCGTGCTCTGTTTCGCCTGACTCGACATCGAAGATTTCCCACAGCACAATGCCCTCAGCATCGCTCACCACCACGCGCTTGGCTGGATCCAACAATCGCAGTCGCAGCAATGCAGGCAATGCTTCATCCTTAGGTACCAAAGCTTGCGTAACAGTGGGAAGCTGGAGCTCAGACGCAGAAGTGAGCCGCTTCAGAGGGATCGCGAGCGTGGCAATGCACGCGAGCACGCATGCCGTGCCAGCTAATGGAGAATGCAGCCATCGAAAAACTTCCTTCATCGCAACGCTTCTGTGATCACTCTGACATTGTGTTGAATCATGCCTTCAAACCCCGCGTCAGTACCAAGCCCGTTGCCATCGGCAATCAGTGGCTTGGCCACGCGTGTGCCAGTCGCTGTCGCAATCGCATTGAGCGACTTGCCACTCGCACCGAGCTCTGGAAACACGGCGCGCACAC
>JBEEOX010000030.1:0-10207 GCA_041191425.1 Verrucomicrobiota bacterium
CCGATGGTGGAACAATCCCTGCATCGGATGGATGGGTGGCGATCCATGCAAGCCCGAGCGGTGCAAGGAGCGATGCTTCGAGCGTGAGTCCGTCGCGCGCGTCGAGGGATGATTTTTTTCTCGCTGCACCGTAAAGGGAAAAGGTCAAGGCCAGCGCAATCGGGAGCCATGGAAAGTGTCCGCCCGCCGGGATCTGGATCAGCACGCCCGTGAAGGCCAGCGCGATGGCAAAGAGTTGCCGCGGGTTGTGTTTTTCGGCGAACCATAGGGTGCCGAAGAGCATGTTGAAAAACGGATTGAGGTAATAACCGAGTGCGCCTTCGAGGATGCGATCATTAAGAACCGCCCAGACATACAAAAGCCAATTTGAGGCCAAGAGGGTGGAGGAGACGGCGCTCCATGCGATGGTGACACGGGAGCGAAAGAGCTCCTTTGGCGGTGTTGCGTTTTTTGCGACAAGCGTGATGAGCAAGAGGCAAACAAACGACCAAAAGGTGCGGTGGGCAACGATCGAGGCGGGTTCGAGGAAAGATAGGGCTTTCCAGAAAACTGGCAGGATGCCCCACATCGAAAAGGCGGCGAGCGCGGCGGCGATGCCTTTTTTTTGTGGGTTCATGCTGTCGAGCATGGGTGAAATCGCTGCCGAATGAAGGCGAAAGTGCGTCAACGGAATTTTGGATTTTGAATCCGCAAAAATTTGAACATCATCGGCGCATGCCCGCCGAGAGATTGTCGATTCCGCGCTATGCCATGGCCTTGGCGCATGTGGCGAGCCTACGATCGGAGGATCCGTACCGCAAGGTGGGCGCAGCGGCGCTCGATCACGACAACCGCGTCATTGGTACTGCGTACAACGGGCTCGCGCCCGGCTTTGATCCGCCCGGTGGATTTTGGGACGACCGTGACGCGCGTCAAAAGTTCATGCTCCATGCGGAGGTCAACCTCTGCAGCTTGTTTCGTCGAGGCGAAGCAAAATTGGTCGCCACCACGACCATGCCGTGCACCGCCTGCATGCAGACGCTTTGCGCGTACGGCATTCGCGAGATTTATTATCGCGATGTTTACCATGCATCCGACGCGCCCGAGATCGCGAAGCTGTACGGCGTGAAGTTGGAGCGAATTGCGGATTTTCCCGAGCTTGGTCACTCAGGGGAGTGAGAAGTTTCAAGGGTTTGGTTTTCAGATTGGAGACCAATTATCTATCAAGCACCTCGAGGTTGATAAAATTTTGCTCGTGAATGAGGTGGTCGATGAGCGGAACGCCGATAAGTTGCTCGATGAGGCCTTTGTTGGTGATCATGGCGGTGTCGAGTTCGTCGTCGAGTTGATTGAGGATGATGCCGGCGCATTGCAGACCTTTGGCGCGTATGGCTTCGACGCTGAGCAGCATGTGATTCAGCGCACCTAGGCGGTTGGCGACAACGAGAATCACGGGCAGCCCAAGTGCCTTGGCGAGGTCGGAGACACGGAAATTTTCGGCGATGGGGACTTCCCATCCGCCAGCACCCTCGACGAGGACCTGTTGGTGTTTGGCGGCGATGCGGTGATAGGCATCGATGAGTGTTTGTGGATCGACCGCTGAGTTTTCGAGCATGCCCGCGACGAGTGGTGCAACGGGCGTGTTGAGATGGACTGGGTTGATTTCGTCGATGGGAAGTCCGCCCGAGGCAGCGGCGATGCGCATGGCATCATCTCGATCGCCGCAACTGATGGGCTTGAAGCCAACTGCATCGATGCCTAGACGGCGCAACTCTTCGAGCATCAAGCAGGTCGCATAGGTTTTGCCCGCGTTGGTGTCGGTACCCGTGATGAAGTAATTCATGCCCGAGAGGTGAGGGTCTGAGGCCCGTGGGTCAAGTCGCGTGAGCGGAGAATTTTGTTTGGATGCATGGTCGGTCGGGTTCATGGTGGCGGTGATGAATGCGGATTTCATGGTCATCGGCGCGGGGATTGCCGGACTTTCCTTTGCTCTGAGGGCGGCGCGTCACGGGTCGGTGGTGGTGTTGGCCAAGGGAGATATTTTTGAATCCAACACCGCGTGGGCGCAGGGCGGCATCGCCTCGGTGCTTTCCGAATCCGAGCGCGATCAGGGTGACTCGGTGGAAATGCATGTCGCCGACACGCTTGAAGCTGGGGCGGGTTTGTGCCGTGAGAGCATGGTGCGTGAGATTGTGGCGAACGGTGGTGAGGCGATACGAGATTTGGTCGATTACGGGGTTTGTTTCGATCGTGAGGATCATCATTACCTTCTGGGTCGCGAGGGCGGGCACTCGCATCGACGGATCTTGCATGCGAAGGACACGACTGGTCGTGAAATCGCACGGGCCTTGGTGGAAGCGGCGCGCAAAACGCCGAACCTGACGATTTTGAAAAACCATTTTGTCATTGATCTCATCACCACCTCGAAACTCGGTGCGGTGGCCGACGATCGGGTGCTCGGTGCCTATGTGCTTGAGCGCAAAACTGGCGAGGTAAAGGTCATGCGCTCCGACCGAGTTGTTTTGGCAGCGGGTGGCTGCGGCAAGGTTTACCTGTACACCACCAATCCCGATTCCGCGACTGGCGATGGTGTCGCGCTCGCATGGCGTGCGGGGGCATCGATCGCGAACATGGAGTTCATCCAGTTTCATCCGACCTGTTTTTACAATCCAGGGGCGAGAGGGCCTGAGGCGCGATCGTTTTTGGTGAGCGAGGCAGTGCGCGGCGAAGGTGGCATTTTGATCAATGCCAAGGGCGAGGATTTTACCAAAAAGGTCGATCCGCGAGGTTCACTCGCTCCACGTGACATTGTCGCACGTGCGATCGACCGCGAGCTCAAGCGCACCGGCGCGGCGTGCGTTTATCTCGATGTGACCCACAAGCCGAAGGGTTTCATGAAAGAGCGTTTCCCGTACATTTACGAGACGCTGATGAAATTTGGTTTGGATTGCGAAACGCAGCCGATTCCGGTGGTGCCTGCCGCGCATTATCAATGCGGTGGGGTGTTGACTGACAACGAAGGCAAGACGGCGATTCGCGGACTCTTTGCGATTGGCGAGGTCGCTTGCAATGGCTTGCACGGAGCGAACCGCTTGGCGTCGAATTCTTTGCTCGATGGCAATGTGATGGCGCGGCGGGCCTTGGACGAAATGATGCGGCTTTACCCGCCGGGCAAGGAAGCACCGAATCCGCCGCCGATTCCTGAGTGGGAGCATGGCGATACGGCCGAGCCTGATGAGTTGGTGGTGATCTATCACAACTGGGATGAGATCCGCCGTCTGATGTGGGACTATGTTTCCATCGTGCGAACCGACAACCGCCTGCGTCGTGCGGCGGCGCGTTTGCGCAATCTCAAGCGCGAGGTGCGCGAGTTTTATTGGGGTCACCGAGTGAATCCCGACATCCTAGAGCTGCGAAATTTGGTCGCGGTCGCAGGTCTCATTGTTGAGTGCGCGCTGCGCCGCAAGGAGTCGCGCGGATTGCATTACACGCTCGATTATCCCGAGACGGATGAGCGTCAGCGCGTGGACACGGTGGTGAGGCGGTTTTAGGTCATCATGAAAAACCCGCGCCGGACGCATCCGACGCGGGTCACACCATCAACGCGAAAAACCCGTCGCGTTGTTTACCCATGAAAAAATGGTTGGGGTGGTATCATTTGTTGTCGGGGATGCCGCCGAGGCGGAGTCTGAGTCCGTTGCCGCCAAAGGATGAATCGATGTTGAGGGCCTCGATGCGCTCGCGCACCGACTCGGGTGCGGCAGCCTTGTCTTGCGCGGTGTCCCAAGGGCCGCTCCAGGTGATCCTTTGATCTTTGTCGCGGACTGTGACCTCCTTGCTGCCATTGTTGGAATGGATTTCGACACAGCCCCTCTCGTCGCTGAGGCGGAAGGTTGCCCCTTGCTGAAGGTGAATGCCACGCTCGCGGTTGAATTTTGGCGCCTCAAGATTTTGAAAGGCGTTTTCCATGTGCTGACGAAGCTGTTTCATCGCATCATTCATCTCGGGAAAGATGCCCTGGAGTTGTTGCTCGAAGTTCATTTCCCGCTCGCCGAAGTTTTCGCCAAGCATTTGGCGGGCGCGTTCGCGCAGGTCGTTGGGGATTGCGTTGAGATCGGGTTTCGCAGCGCGCGGCTCAGGTGTGGCATCGGCGAATTCGTTCGGGCGTTGACCGAGGGTGACATCGAGATCCTGCGGTTGTCCCTTGCGGATGATCGCGACGCGAAGTTTTTCGCCGGGTTGATGCGAAGTGACTTTGCGGGTGAGCTCGTCGGGTGACTGGATCGCTTGTCCGCCGATGTGGGTGATGATGTCGTTGGCCATGATGCCGGCCTTGGCGGCAGGTCCATCGGGCATGAGGCTTTTGACAACGATGGCTTTGTCGATGCCGAGGTGGGAGCTGAAGGTTTCCGGAACAGGTTCGGAAACGACTCCGAGAAATGCATTGCCAGGCTTGCTTGCGACAGTCGCTGGTGGTGCTGGTGCTGCGGGTGGTGTGAGTGCCTGATTCTCCCGTTCGAGACTGCGTGCGGGCGGTGGGGCATCATCGGCTGGGGCCTCCACGGCCGCTGCGCGGGTGGCCATGAGGCTGACAGTGATGGCGGTGAGGACTTTGCCGTAATTCATATTGGTGACTTTGTTACGATGAGCGTCGTACTTATGCAAATTTGTTCAAGCCGTGGGATCAGTCAGTTTTGGCGGGAACAAACAAGTATTCCACGCGCGGTTGCTCGACTTCGTAGGTGCGGCCCTTGTCGTCGCGGAGCGTGGCGCAGTCTTGATAGGTGAACTTGAGCACGCGATGGGGGCCTTGCTTGGCTTGCCAGACGACGCCCTCGTCGCTGGCGGCGGTGAGACCGCGTTTGAACGAGGCGGGGGTGAGGGTCGGGCCATTGGTGCGGGCGAATTCGCTGACAGGTGCATTTTTTGCCGTGGCGGACGGATTGCTTTCCTTGATCGGGTAGAGCAGGGCAGTAGCGGCACCCAGCAACGCGATTGCGGCGGCAGCGGCGAACTGACCGCGCTTGGATGCGGGCGGCAGTGCTTTTGTTTTTGGAAATCCGACGATATTTTTTTCTTTGGGAAATGGGATGGCCGTGCAGATGGCTTCGAGCGAGGCCATCAGCGCGGGATCGAGTCGGGCGGGTGACTCGGCGCGCAGTTTTTCCTCGAAATCAAGTTCGGCATCGAGGGGTTCCGACCAATCGCCGAGGGCGCAGCGCTCGAGTCGATCGATGAGTTGGTCATGCGGACCCGATGGACGGAGCTTGCGAAGTTCAGCTTCGAGGTGCGAGGTGTCGTCGTGCATGGCGTTTGCTTGCAGGGTTGATCAAATTGAAAGGTCTCCTCGGCGGCGGGCGCTGCTCAAAGATTTTTTTAGTGCCTCAAGACCATACCGGTAACGCGAGGCAGCTGTGTTTTGTGAGATGTCGAGGATTTCGGCGATTTCGGCAAAGGTGCGCTCGCCCCAGATTTTCATCACGATCACTTCGGCGAATTTTTGCGGGAGCTCCTTGAGCTTGGATTCGAGTTGGCTGCGGACCTCGTCGCCTGAGGATTCGGATTCGAACCATGGATGTGGGCCATTGCCATCAAACTCGGGCAGATCGGCAGCGACGGTGTCTTCGCGGCGTTTGCGGCGATCATCACGGCGCCCAAGGTCGATGGCAAGACGGCGAATGGTTGCGTAGAGGTAGGACTGCCAGGCATCGGATCCGCCAATGAACTGATCGTTGCGAAGTTTTTCCACCAGCTTCACCAGCGCATCTTGCAGGACATCCTCGGCGTCCTCGCGTGAGCGGGTTTGCTGACGGGCAAAAAGCAAAAGTTTGGGGGCGTGCAGGGCCAACCATTCGCGCCATTCGGTGGGCGCGGGTTTGTTGTCAGGCATGAGGCTGAGAGTGGTCATGGGCTTGCTAACCTACAGCGAGGCATGCGGCCTAATTTGTTTTTCATTCGTGAGGTCCATTTGCCCCGTTGGGCTTGGGGCGGCTCAGGGGAATGGCGAGAATGAAAAATAGCGTGAACGCGAGGGGTTGGAAAGAGGCAAGGTACCAGGGCCAGGGGCCGAGGTGGTCGATCATGCTGGCATTTTCTGGCGGTCGGGAGGTGAAGCCGAAGTTGGTGCCGAGCCATTGGTTTATGAGGATCGAAAAGACCATGTAGCCGAAGGCGGCGAGGTAGGCGTCGAAGGGGGATTTCCAGAGCGGGGACTTCGGCCGCCAACCTTCGACGAGCGGGATGTGAATCGCGGCGGCGACGATCGCAAAGTGTTGAATGAAAAAACTGATGAAGGGCGGTGAGAGGAAATCGGCCGAGATCGCGGGGGTGATCAATGCCTGGAGT
This sequence comes from Verrucomicrobiota bacterium, assembly GCA_041191425.1. Classification (GTDB taxonomy): domain Bacteria; phylum Verrucomicrobiota; class Verrucomicrobiia; order Verrucomicrobiales; family Akkermansiaceae; genus Luteolibacter. Next base: position 6,325 of record JBEEOX010000030.1, read on the forward strand.
GTGGCGGCGAGTCCCCAGAAGTAGGTGAGTGTGCGCAGGAGATGATTTCCCGTGAGCAGGGCAAGTCCGGCAACGAAGGCCGCGATGTCGCAGAGGTGGAGTGGCAGGAGATTTTCGAGGCCGATCGCTTGATCGTGGGTGTGCCACGCGATGAGATTGATCGGGTAGGCGGCGAGGTTGATGAATGCAAGGATGCGGGTGATGAGGGACCGGTGCTGGGTCTTCGATTTGGCGGTGGCGAGCATCGCGGCGGTGATGCAGCTGCCGACTGCAACGGCGGCGAGATGTTCGCGGCTGAAGGGTTGAAAGGGCATGCGCGCGGGACTTGTGGCTTACGAATCGAGCGGCCTGATTTCTGCCATGGCTGGAGTTTGGCCTGAGAAAATTTCAGTCGCAATCGATTGGATTTCGTCGTGCGTGACGGCTAGCACTTGATCGCGCCATTCGAGAGGATGGGGGATGCGGCCAAACTCGAGCAGGCATTCGCCGGCCCAGGTTGCGTGGGCGGCGGTCGATTCCATCGCCTGTTTGTTTTGGGAAATCGCGAGGCGTTTCGCGCGCTCCAGTTCATCGGATGCTGGGCCGTGCGTGACGAGGTCGGCGATCTCTGCGTGGATGCAGTCGAGGGCAGCATTGCGGCCATCGGGCGCGAGGCCGGCGTGGATCTCGAAGGCCCCCGTGTCGTGCATAAGCGTCACATCGCTGGCGATCTGGTAGCAGAGCCCGCGTTTTTCGCGGAGTTCAAGAAAGAGGCGCGAGCTGGCTGACTCGCCGAGCATGAGCGAGAGCAGGCGCAGCGCGTGGCGTTTCGGCGATTGACGCCCAGGCGTGTGCCAGGCCAGGGCGAGCTGGAGTTGATCGGTCTCGCGGGACTCATCTACGATGTTCGTGGTAGATGGTGATTTTTCAAATGGCAGAGCTTGCGTGCCCTCATGAAATTTTTGCGGCAGCAGTGGATTGATCAATGCTTGCAGCTCATCGATGCCGAGGGGGCCTGCCGCGGCGATCACCATGTCATTGCGAAAGTGGTGTTGCGCGGAGAATTCCAGCAAGTGCTTGCGTCCGATGCGCGAAATGCTGGCGGCGCTGCCAGAGATCGGGCTGCCGAGCGGGTGGTCGCCCCAGAGGGCTTTTGAGATTAGGTCGCCGATGTGATCGGAGGGCGATTCGCGATAGAGGGTGATTTCCTCGCGGATCACTTCGCGTTCGAGTTTGATTTCCGCTTCGGGAAAGGTCGAATGCCAGACCATGTCGCAGATCACCGATGCGAGCGTGGCGAGTTGATCCGCATCCGCGCGGCCTTCGTAAGTGGTTTGGTCTTCAGTCGTGCAGGCATTGACCTGACCGCCGACATTTTCAATTTCAAAGGTTAGGTCGCGGGCGCTACGGTGTTTGGTGCCTTTGAAAACCATGTGCTCCACAAAGTGGGCGAGGCCAGCTGGGAGATTGGATTCATCGCGGCTACCGGCGGGAACATGAATGGCGAAGGAGGCGCATTCTGCGTGAGGCATGGTCGCGACTGCGAGTCGCGGGCCCGAGGAAATTTGGCACCAATCGTACTTTGCCTGACTCATGATTGAGACTGGATTTTCACCAAGGCTTCGGCGAGCGCGAGGTCGGCGGTGGTGGTGATTTTGAGATTCGGGCTGTGGGACTCCACGAACTTCACTTTTGTGCCGAGCTGTTCGACTGCGCTGACTTCGTCGGTGGCGGAGATGCCTTGGCGTGCGATTGTGTCGCAGGCTTTACGTAGGAGAACGGCGTCGAAAACCTGCGGGGTTTCCATGCACCAGAGGTTGAGGCGGTCGACTGGCTCGGTGCTGAAGTCATTTTCATCCGAGCGCTTCATCGTATCGGTGGCGGGGTGTGCGAGTGTGGCAGCATGAAATTGTGCGGCGGCGATGACGCAACGGTCGATGTCGTGAGGTGAGACCAGCGGGCGCGCGCCATCATGGACGGCAACGATTTGCGTGTCGGCGGGTATCGCGGCGAGGCCTGCGGCGACCGAGTCCTGGCGTTCCTTGCCGCCATCGATGCGGGTGACTGGCTTGGTGAAATTTTCATGATCGATCTGATCCCAACGATCTTTTGGACAGACCACGATGATCGAGTCAATGGTGCTGGCCTTCATGAATGCATCGATGCTGCGACGCAGGACGGTGACGCCATCGAGTGTCCATGTGAGCTTGTCCTGACCGAGCCGGCGGCTGCTGCCTGCGGCGACGATGATCGCGCAGCAGGATTTGATTTCTTTTGAAGCGTGCATGCCGTGATGGTGTTTCAGACGAGTTGCGAATATTCGAGCAGTCCGTGTTTGCCGCCTTCGCGGCCGAAGCCCGATTCCTTGTAGCCGCCGAAGGGGCTGGTGGGATCGAATTTGTGGTAAGTGTTGGCCCAGACCACGCCGGCCTTGAGGCGTGAGGCCATCATTAGAATGCGCGAGCCTTTGTCCGTCCAAACTCCGGCGGAAAGCCCGAAGCGGGTGTTGTTGGCTTTTTCGATCGCTTCTTCGGGTGTGCGAAAGCTGAGAATCGAAAGGACGGGGCCGAAGATTTCCTCGCTGGCGATGCGTTGACTCATGCTGACTCCGCTGAACAGGGTCGGTGGAAAGTAGAAACCTTTTTTTGGCAGCTTGCAGTGGTGTTGGAATATCGCGGTGCCGTCCTTGATGCCCGATTGGACGAGCTCTTGAATTTTCTTCAATTGGCCTGGCGAGTTGATCGCACCGACATCGGTGTTTTTGTCGAGTGGGTCACCGACACGGAGTGCGGCCATACGGCGTTGCAAGCGTGCTGTGAATGCGGTGGCGATGCCTTCCTGAACGAGCAGACGCGAACCGGCGCAGCAGACATGGCCTTGATTGAAAAATATACCATTGATCACCCCCTCGACCGCTTGATCGAGCGGCGCATCTTCGAAGACGATGTTGGCGGCCTTGCCGCCTAGTTCGAGCGAGAGTTTTTTGCCGGTGCCGGCGAGCGAGTGTTGTATCATTTTTCCAACATCGGTCGATCCGGTGAAGGCGATTTTGGCGGCGAGCGGATGCTTCACCACAAGCGCGCCGCTTTCGGGTCCGCCGGTGACGATATTGACCACGCCGGGGGGGAGTCCGGCATCCTGCAAGATCGATGCAAACTTCAGTGCGGTGATGGAGGTGGTTTCCGCGGGCTTGATCACCACCGTGTTGCCTGTCGCAAGAGCGGGCGCAATTTTCCACGCGAGCATCAGGAGAGGAAAATTCCATGGGATCACTTGGCCGATGACGCCGAGAGGCGCGAGCGAGCGGCCTGGCACCACATGATCGAGCTTGTCGGCCCAGCCGGCGTGATAAAAAAAGTGCGCGGCGGCCATTGGTAGATCGAAGTCACGCGACTCGCGGATTGGCTTGCCGCCGTCGAGGGTTTCGGCGACGGCAAATTCGCGGGCGCGGTCCTGAAGGAGTCGGGCAATGCGAAAGAGAAACTTCGAGCGGTCGCGGCCTGGAAGTTTGCTCCAAGATTTGAAGGCCTTGGCGGCGGCCTGATAAGCGGCGTCGACATCAGCGGCGTTTGCTGTGGAAATTTCAGAAAGTTTCGCGCCATCGCGCGGGGAAATGGATTCGAAGCGGCTTCGAGATTTTGCCTTCACAAAGCGGCCATCGATGAAGAGGCCGTATTGCGACTCGATGTGAGCGGGGGCGGATTCCGGCGCGGGGTCGAATTCCCATAGGTCGCCGAAGAGAAGCTCACGGGCGGAGTCGGGGGGGGCTGTCGATTGTCGGGCCATGGAAGCGCTTGCGGACTTTCATCCAATAGATCTTGGATTCAAGAGGCAAGAGGCGGTTGAGAAAAGGCTTGGCATGGCATGTGGCCTTGGTTTGAGTTTGGTACACAACCATCAATCA
>JBEEOX010000031.1:0-10102 GCA_041191425.1 Verrucomicrobiota bacterium
GCGGTAGAGGTCGAGCTTTCCAATGTGCGGCGTGAAGACTTGAGAGTAGCCTTGGCGGTCGAGTTCGGCGGTGATGAAATCCTGCAAGGCGCGGCGGACGAGCGCGCCTTTCGGTTTCCAGAGGATGAGGCCTTGACCAACCGCTTCATCGATGTGGAAAAGCCCGAGCTCACGGCCGAGACGGCGGTGGTCGCGTTTTTTCGCTTCCTCGAGTCGGTTGAGATGTTCTTCCAACAATTCCTTGCTTTCGAAAGCCGTTCCGTAGAGGCGCTGAAGTTGGCCCTTCGATTCGTCGCCCATGTAGAATGACGACGAGACTGACATGAGTTTTACATTCTTGCACTTCGCGGTGAAGCCGACATGCGGACCGGCACAGAGGTCGATGAACTCGCCGTTTTGGAAACAGGAAATTTCTTCGCCCTCGGGGATCTTGTCGATCAGGTCGAGCTTGAAGCGCGAGGGGTTGCCGGGGCGTTCGGTAAGTCCGCCGAGTCGGCCGGATTCCGCCATGGCCTTTGCTTCATCGCGAGAAATCGTGCGGCGCTCGAACTTCTGGTTTTCCTTGGCGATTTTTTTCATCTCCGACTCGATCTTTTCAAAGTCATCGGGCGTGAGGCGGTGCTTCATGTCGAAGTCGTAATAAAAGCCGTTCTCGATCGGCGGACCGTAGGCAAATTGCGCGTCGGGCCAGATGCGCAGGATCGCGGTGGCCATCACATGCGCGCATGAGTGGCGCAAACGCTCCAAGTCGGACATCTGTTGGCGTTCATCGAGTGTCTTGCGTTCGTTCATGCGCGGGTAGGGAAACCTCTCGGGCGGTGAATGATCAAGGGAAATGCGGCGGCATGATTCGGCGACGATGAGTTTTTTCGCGATTATGTCACTACGGGTTTGAATTTCGCTTTTCCAGATTATCCGCTTGAGCGGCGCGGATTGGCTGGGCAGATTGGGGGCGTTCCCAACGAAGCATGGTCAGCCCCTCCACCAACACCGTCCACTCCGCCTACGATTCCAAGATCGAGGGCAATGTGATTGTCACCCGCGTCGATGCCGCGATCAACTGGATGCGCAAAAACTCGCTGTGGCCGATGCCGATGGGCTTGGCTTGCTGCGCGATTGAGTTGATGGCGACCGCGTCGAGCCGCTTTGACATTTCGCGCTTTGGGATGGAGGTCATGCGCTTTTCTCCGCGTCAGAGTGATGTGCTCATCGTTTCCGGCACGGTGACTTACAAGATGGCTCTGGCGGTCAAGCGCATCTGGGATCAGATGCCAGAACCGAAGTGGTGCCTTGCGATGGGCGCCTGCGCGTCGAGCGGCGGCATGTACCGCAGCTACGCGGTGCTTCAGGGCATCGATCGCCTCATTCCTGTGGATGTCTATGTCTCGGGTTGCCCGCCACGGCCAGAGGCATTGATCGAAGGCCTGATGAAACTTCAGAAAAAGATCGAGGGCGAAGAATCCACGGTCGCTCAGAAGAAGGCCTTGATTGAAGAAATTTCCTGATCATCCCACACGACATGTCAGCGGCACAAGATATCGGACAATTGCGCGAGTGGTTCGCGGATAAAATTCTCGCGGTGAATGAATTTCGCGGTGAGCACAGCGTGACTGTCGCCTTGGATTCGGTGGTGGCTTTCATGAGCCGATGCCATCGCGATCTCGGCTACAATTTCTTGCTCGATATTTCGAGCATCGATCATTTCGGTGATCATCCACGCTTTGAAGTGGTTTATGAGCTCGCGACGATCAATGACTCCAAGCATCTGCGGGTGAAGGTTCCTGTCGGCGAGGATGAGGAAATTCCCTCGGTGGTTGGCATCTGGGCTGGTGCGGATTGGCACGAGCGGGAGGTGTGGGACATGATGGGCATTCGTTTTTCTGGTCATCCGAACCTCAAGCGCATCCTCATGTGGGAGGGCTATCCGTTTTTCCCGCTGCGAAAGGATTTTCCGCTCGCGGGACGTCCCTCGGAAATGCCGGATGTCGCCTTCACGGGTGTGGCGCCTCTTGAGGGCGGCCCCTTTGTGACCTGCGCGGGCGGCGAAGATCCTCTCGCTCGTGAACCACGCGCGAGAGCGGTGGATTGAGTTGTTTTGATTTCACGCTGAAATTCGATCTCATGATTTTTCAGCGTGAAGTGCTCGATGACCTTGCGGATGATTTGCTCCTTCGCGCAAAGATGCCTGCATCGTGGGGCATCGTGATCATGATCTTGTTGGTGTACCGCTGGACGCAGGGTGAGGTTGTTTCAGGAAACGGCGACGCATGGTACGAATGCCTTGGCCTTAGTCGTGAAGGGATGAGCGATGGGGGTTACTGGCAAATTTTTTCGCACGGCTTGCTGCATGGATCGTGGGCTCACTTGTCAGTGAATGCGGTGCTGATTTGGCTGCTGGGCACGCGGATGGAAAGAATGCTCGGTTGGCGGGCGATGTTGGGGGTGACTTGCTTGGGCATGATTGCGGGTGGTCTCATGCATTTGCTGTTGGGTCATGGGCTGCTCGTCGGCATTTCCGGTGGGGTGATGGCGCTACTTTTGTGCCTCGCCACATTGTCTCCCGACGCGAGGGTTTTGCCCTTGGGTATTTCCGCAAAAAATCTTGGTCGCGGAATTTTGGTGGGGGAGTTGATACTGACGCTGGCCGATCCCGCGCTCGGAATACCGATCATTTCATCGATTGGCGCAATGCTTGTCGACCATGGCTATGCCTCGGTTTTTCAACTTGGTCATGCCTGTCATCTTGGTGGTGGCTTGATGGGTGTGATCATCGCGCAGAGGTGGCGGGCGCCGCGTTTGACGCTCGAAATGCTGCGATTGCAGCGTGAAATGCGGGAGTGCGACTCGAAGAGGTAGGGGCAAGTTTGATAGCGATTTTGAATGGATGAGCACCGAAGAATGGGCTTTTGATGGCTTAAAAACACGAATTTTCGGTGCTTGGTTCATTCTTGCCGATTTGGTTGCGAGCCTTTAGATTCCCGCGCCCCGGCAATGAGCGCCAAACCTGCATACCTCTACGACACCACTCTGCGTGACGGCACGCAGGGCGAAGGATTTCAATTGTCTGTTCTCGACAAGCTCCGGATTGCCAAGCGGCTTGATGAATTTGGTGTCGATTTCATCGAAGGCGGATGGCCGGGGTCGAACCCGAAGGATGTGGAATTTTTCCGCGAGGCGAAATCTCTCAAGCTCAAGCATGCGAAGCTGGCGGCATTCGGATCAACAAGACGCGCCAACGCTGCTGTCGGAGAAGATCCGCAGGTCGCGCTGTTGCTTGAAGCAGACACGCCGGTGGTGACGATTTTCGGCAAGAGCTGGGAACTCCATGTGACCGAAGTACTGCGCACGACCGTGGAGGAAAACCGCGCGATGATCCGCGACACCGTGGCGCATCTGGTGAAGCACGGTCGCGAGGTGATGTACGATGCCGAACATTTCTTCGACGGCTACAAAGATTCACCCGAGCATGCCCTGTCGACGCTTGAAGCGGCTGCCGAGGGTGGCGCTGCATGCCTCGTGCTGTGCGATACGAATGGCGGGACACTGCCGGAAGAGATCGAGAAAATTTGCGAAGCTGTGCGTGAGCGTTTGCCTCAAGTGCCATTCGGCATCCACACCCACAACGATTGCGAACTGGCTGTGGCAAACGCCGTGGCAGCGGTCAGGGCTGGCGCGACCCAGGTGCAGGGAACCATCAACGGCTACGGCGAGCGCACCGGAAACTGCAACCTCACATCGGTCATTCCGATTCTCCAGCTCAAGCTCGGCATGCAGGTCGTACCGCGACTTGAGAAACTACGAGATTTATCGTACTTCGTCGACGATGTGTCGAACAACCCGCATTTTGCGCGCGCGGCCTTCGTCGGTCGCACCGCCTTTGCGCACAAGGGCGGCATGCATGTGAACGCCGTGCAGAAATTGGCGCGCAGTTATGAGCACATCGAGCCCGCCAGCGTTGGCAACGAGCAAAACATCCTCGTTTCCGAGCTGAGTGGTCAGTCGAACATTCTCATCAAAGCCGACGAGTTGGGTCTGCCGCTGGAAAAAGGTTCGGCCGAGGCATCGGCTGTACTCAAGCGCGTCAAAGAACTCGAAAACGAGGGTTATTCTTTCGAAGCAGCGGGTGGATCGCTCGAGTTGCTGATTCGCCGCACGCTTGGCAATCATGCCAGACCCTTTGACCTGACCGAATACCATACCAGTTTCCGTCAGTATCGCGACGGGCATCCGCCGGTTTGCGAGGCCACGGTCAAGCTCATGGTCGATGGTACGCCCGAGCTAACCGTCGCCGAGGGCAAGGGTGTGGTCAACGCGCTCGACCTTGCGCTGCGCAAGGCGCTGCTGCCATTTTTCCCAGAGATTTCCGAAGTTTCGCTGGTCGATTACAAGGTCCGCATCATTGACAGTCACGATGCGACTGCTGCGAAGACCCGTGTGTTGATTGTCTCGACCGATGGGGAGAACAACTGGGGCACGGTGGGTGTTTCGGAAAACATCATCGAGGCCAGCTGGCTTGCGCTGGTCGACGGCATCGATCTTTTCCTGCAGCGCCGTCGAGTTGCGGCAAGCTGAAACCCTTTTTGATCATTCCAATGGAACTGCTCAACACCGCCTTGCAAACGCCCTTTGTCTGGGGGGTCCTGCTTGGTCTTTTGATCGCCGGTTTCATTTGGAAATCGGGCTTCAGTGCGCGTCGGAATCTGGCGCGCGAGATCAAGCGCCTCGAGGGCGAACTCAAGGATCTGCAGAAGCACCTCAATAACCAACTCAAGATCAACGCGAGTGGCAATGATACGCTTCAATCGGAACTCGAACTTCTTCGCATGCAGAATGAAAACCTTCGCGTGAACAATGCGGCGCTGATGCAAAAGCCTGGGCGTGCGGAGATGAGACTTTTGCAGGTTCATGAAATTGCCATTCGCGCCATGCGCGAGCAGGCGCCCGGGTTTGCGGCGGCGTGGGAAAATGCCCTGCGACAAGGGGAGTCCGAGCTGGCCGATGCGGATAGCGGGCTGAAAAAATTGATCCGTCGGGTCATTCCTGGATTGGCTTTGCCGCAAGCTCCCATGAAGGCCGATGCAAAGGATCAGGCTGAGAGCATCTGATCGCATTAAGCCGCTCCTTCTGGCTTGTTCGCCAGAACTAATTTTTCAAGCATCGCAACGCATGTCGGGAGTTGATGAGCAAAAGCGTGTGATGAATTTCTCCCTGGTGGCGGCTCTGGTGTTGCTTGGGGTGAAAGTCACTGGCGCGGTGATGACCGGGTCATCGGCGATCTATTCCGACGCATCTGAATCGGTGGTGCATTTTTTGGCTGTGGCCTTTGCGTGTTGGGCCTTGCGTTTGTCGATCAAGCCCGCTGACGAAACCCATCACTTCGGTCACGACAAGGTGTCGTTTCTTTCCGCCGGATTTGAGGGCGCGATGATTTCCGCTGCGGCGATGCTGATTTTTTACGAAGCGGTTCGGCAATTTTTGTTCGGTGTCGAGATCCGCAACCTTGGATTTGGCGTGGCGGCGACATCGATTGCGGCGGGGGTCAATCTGATCCTCGGTCTGTCCCTCGTGGCAGTGGGCAAAAAAAGTGGATCTCCGCTGGTGCGAGCGAACGGCATGCATGTGCTCACCGATGTTTGGTCGAGCTTCGCCGTGCTGATCGGCCTGGGGCTTTATCATGTCACCAACTGGGTGTGGTGGGACCCAGTGGTCGCGATATTGGTGGCCTGCAACATTCTGCGAGTCGGCATGCGCCTCATTCGCGAGAGCTTGGGTGGATTGCTCGATGAGGCAGACCCCATCATCGAAAACCGTGTGCGTGAGTTGCTCGACCGTGAGGTCGCCTCGATGGGTTTGTCGTATCACAACTTCCGCCACCGTCATTCAGGCCGCACGCATTGGGTGGAGTTCCACCTCGTGTTTGATGATCACCTCAGTGTCGGCGAAGCGCATGATCAGGCCACGCGTTTGGAAGCGATGGTCGCCGACCTATTGAGTCCTGACGGCAGGGTGATTTCGCACCTCGAGCCACGCTCATGCGAACACGAGCAAGAGCGTTGGGAAGGGCGATGAAATGGATCGCCGTGGCGATTGATCAACCACCGATTTCGGTGCGGCCGGAAAGCTGTGCGCCTTCCTCCATCGTGAAGACCTTCGACTTGATGTCGCCGTTGATCTTCGACTTGTCCTTGAGCTCGCAGCGCTGAGAGGTGATTTTGCCTTCGATCTTGCCGTAGACCTTCACTTCGCCGGCGGAGATGTCGCCCTTGATGATGGCGTTTTCGCCGATCGTGACACGGCCTTTGTCGGAGGTGATTTCGCCCTGGATTTTGCCGTCGATGATCATGTCGTTGGCAAAGCGAACGGAGCCGGTGATTTCGATTCCGCTGGAAAGAACATTGGTTGGAGTGGCCATTACGATGACTTCATCAAAGTGCAGGGGCGGATGCAACCGCAAAGGCGGGTTGCTGGCAAAAAAGGCCGAAATATCCACCATCCAGCTGGCGAGTTCTTAGAAAAAACAAATTGCTCGCGGGTGGGGGTGAAATCATGAAACGCTCAATGAGTATCAGGGGCGCTATATGGCAATCATGTTGGCCCTTGTTTTGCAGCTTTATAAAAAAACTCAAATCACAAGACGATGAGCAACTCAGAGAAACATCATCCCTCCAATCGCCGTGAGTTCATTCAGGCACTGGGAGTGATCGGAGCGGGAGTGGCAGCGGTCAATTCCTTTGGCTGCAAGCGCGCCGTGCCAACCAACACGACGAGTCGACCCGCCGGCTCGCGTTACATGGGCGATTTTGCTGCACCAAAATTGGAAAAGGTTCGCTGGGGGGTCATCGGCCTCGGTGCGCGCGGATTGAGTCATGTCGTGCAACTTGCCCAAATCGAGGCAAGTGAGGTGGTGGCCACATGCGATGTTTATGAAGATCTGGCCAAACGCAGCTCTAATCATGTCGTGAGGTTGGGCAAGCCCGAGCCGTCGCTTTATTTTGGTTCGCCCACGAAATACCATGAGATGCTCGCGCGGCCGGACATCGATGCGGTGGTCATTGCCACACCTTGGGGGGATCATGCGCCGATGGCCATCGCGGCGATGAATGCCGGCAAGCATGCGTTTGTTGAGGTACCACTGGCTCTAACGCTCAAAGAGCTGTGGGACATTGTCGATGTATCTGAACGCACTGGCAAACATTGCATGATGATGGAGAACTGCAACTATGGCCGTGAGGAGTTGATGTTTCTCAACATGTGCCGACAGGGAGTGATTGGAGAATTGCTGCACGGCGAGGCGGCCTACATTCATGAGTTGCGCGGACAAATGAAACAATTGCCGCGAGGTACGGGAAGTTGGCGCACGAATTATTATGCCAAGGCCAATGGCGGCAACTTGTATCCCACTCACGGACTTGGCCCGGTGGCGCAATACATGAACATCGCGCGCAGCGACGACATGTTCGATCGCTTGGTTTCCTTTGCCAGCCCTGGAAAGGGTCGTGCCTTGTATGCTCAAAAGAATTTCCCGCCTGATCATCAGTGGAATCAAATGAAGTTCGAGGGCGGTGACATCAGCACGCAGCTCATCAAGACCAAGCTGGGGCGGACGATCATGGTGCAGTGGGACGAAACCAGTCCTCGGCCTTATACGCGTCATGATTTGATCCAAGGAACCCAAGGCACGCTGGCCGGTTATCCGCAAAGAGCGGCCATCGAAGGACGGGGTAGTTATCATCAATGGATCCAAGGTGAAAAGTTTAATGAACTCTACGAGGAGTTTGATCATCCGCTGTACAAACGGGTGGGAGACTTGGCTCGAAAAATGGGAGGTCACGGCGGCATGGATTTCATCATGCTGGTGCGAATGGTTGAATGCCTTCGAAACGGTGAGCCGTTGGATCAGAATGTCTATGAAGGCGCGTTCTGGAGTGCGGTGCAGCCCTTGAGTTCTGACTCGGAGCGCGAGGGCGGGATGCCGCAGATGTTCCCTGACTTCACTCGTGGAAACTGGAAAACCACACAGCCACTAAGCATCGTGAGCTGACTCGGTTCACGCCACCATTTTCCATTTCATGAAAAAAAGCATCTCTCTTACTTTGACCATGGCGCTCGCCGTCTTGGGTGGCTTCGTGTCCGCTCTCAAGGCCGATGCGCAAGAGCGCAAACCCAACATCGTGTTCATCCTCGCCGATGATCTCGGTTACGGTGATCTCGGATGCTATGGGCAGAAGATCATCAAGACGCCCGTGCTCGACCGACTTGCCAGTGAAGGCATGAGATTCACGCAGCACTATGCGGGCAGTCCTGTTTGCGGGCCGTCACGCTGCGTATTGATGACTGGCAAGCACCCTGGCCGTGCGTTTATTCGCGATAACTCAGAAGTCGGCAGCTGGTACTCCTTTGAGGGTCAAATGCCGCTGCCAGCGTCGGAACCGAGCCTTGCATCGGCACTCAAGTCTGCCGGCTATGTCACTGCGGCCATTGGCAAATGGGGCTTGGGCAACACGGGCAATGCTGGCGATCCGCTCAAGCATGGATTCGATCATTTCTTTGGCTACACCTGCCAGCGCCACGCCCACAACTTCTACCCGCATTACCTGGTGGATGATGGGAAAAAGATCGAACTCGCCGAGAACAAGCATGTTTCTCCCCAGATGGGTCTTTCCATCGCGCCAGGTGCGGATCCGAACGATGCGGCGAGCTACGCGCAGTTCAAGGGCGGGCAATACGCGCCCGATCTCTGCGCTGATCGAGCGTTGAAATTCATTCGCGAAAACAAGGATCGTCCATTCTTTCTTTATTATCCCACCACCGCGCCGCATCTCGCTTTGCAGGTCCCGGATGATTCGCTCGCGGAATACATCGGCAAGGTGGATGACAAGCCTTACACGGGCGGTGACGGCTATTTGCCGCATCAGCATCCGCGTGCGGCCTACGCGGCGATGATCACGCGAATGGATCGGGACATTGGCAAGATGGTTCAGCTCGTCGCAGACCTCGGCCTTGAGGAAGATACCATTTTCATTTTCACCTCGGACAACGGTGCGGTGTATCCGCTTTCTGGCGTCGATCCGGTTTATTTCAAATCCAACGGAGATTTGCGCGGCTACAAGGGTGGGGTTTACGAAGGCGGCATCCGAGAGCCCTTGATCGTGCGATGGAAGGGACGTGTTCCAGCTGGAAAGACATCGGACGTCGTCAGCGGATTCGAAGATTGGTTTCCCACCTTGTTGGAATTGGCCAATGCGAAGGACAATAAACCCAAGGGCTTGGATGGTGTGAGCATCGCGCCGACGCTGTTGGGGAAAAATCAAACACCGAGGCCTTTCCTGTATCGTGAGTTTTACGGCTATGGGGGTCAGCAATTCGTGAGGGAAGGCGATTGGAAACTGTTGCGCTTGAATCTCGTGGCAACCAAGAGGGGCCCTGCGGCACCAGTCACCGAACTTTACAATCTGGCGAGCGACCCTGCTGAGAAACACAATGTCGCGGCGCAGCACCCGGACATCGTGGCGAGGCTTCAGGCGATCATGGACAAGCAGCACACTCCGTCGAAACAGTTTCCGTTCAAACACACCCTCGACAAACCTGCCTCCTGATTGATTTCTCTGATCGGCGCAGTCCCTTGATTCAAGCTACTCATGAACGAAATGAAATTTCCCTGTCAAATCATCATCGCTTTGTTGCTTCTGCCATTCTCCTTGTTTGGCGCGACTTCGCAAACGCCGAACATCGTGCTGCTGTATGCCGACGACCTTGGGTATGGCGATCTTGGCTGCTACGGCGCGACGAGGATTCCCACGCCGCACATGGATCGCTTGGCGAAGCAGGGTTTGCGCTTCACCGATGGTCACTCGGCCTCTGCCACCTGCACGCCCTCGCGCTTTGCCTTGCTTACGGGCGAATATGCCTGGCGCAAGAAGGGCACGCAGATATTGCCTGGTGATGCCGCACTCATCATTCCGACGAACCGCTCTACTTTGCCATCCATCTTGCAAAAAGCGGGTTATCGCACGGGATTGATCGGCAAATGGCATCTGGGTCTCGGTGGTCGGGGCGGGCCTGATTGGAATGGCGAGATCAAACCCGGGCCTTTGGAAGTCGG
>JBEEOX010000032.1:0-10061 GCA_041191425.1 Verrucomicrobiota bacterium
TAAAGTGTTGGATGTTGCCACCAAAGGAGAAGTAGGGCGGGCATCGCGCACCGTGAGCGCTAAAAAATCAACCACAGACCCTGAGCGCTCGCGCGAAGAAGCCCTAGAGGAACTAAAAACACAAATTGATAGCGCCCTTAAAGAAGCTGGTCTGGAAATTATTTATTTGCTCAAAAAATAACCAAAGAATATTCAAAACAAATCAATTAAAGAAATAATATGAAATCATTAATCGCACTAATCGTTTTGCCCATGGCCGCAATTTTCCCCTCTTGCGCGCCTCTTACACAAGGACCCGCTGGATCCTGGGAAGGCATGGATGGCACAGATTTGATTGGGTTAAACCTTTATGAAAATGGCCAATGCACGATCCGCAAACCCGCTCAAGAAATGCCTGGGTCATGGTCGACTGTCGGACCGGGCAAGGCTGTGATTCGATCGTACTTTAATGGCGAGTTCAACATGAGGAATAACAATCAAGCGAACTTCGTATTCAACAAAAGAACAATCCCGATGCATCGCGTAGTTGCCCAAGGCCCTCCGCCTGCCCCAGTTAAGAAAACAACGCCGCAGAAGAAAACTGCGCCAGCAAAACCGAGACAGGAGTCCTATTATCTCAATGAACTGCCTTGAGGGTCTCGCTCTTCAAACTCTGATAGCGAAATGCTTCTGCCAACTGCCGATATAGCATAGCGCTAATCATCAGGTAAGGCAGTCCGCACAGTTCTCGAATTTGCTGGGCGCTCGATAGGACCACAAACCTCAAGCGCCCCCGCTGGCGATATGCGCGAACTTGTCGTCGATGAAGCCGAGCACGAGGGCTTCGGTGGCTTCGTCGTTGAGGCGTTCGACGACTTCGACCGAGAATCCGCGGGCGATGAGTTGGCGGGCGCGGATCGGGTCGATACCACGGGCGCGGAGGTAAAAAATTTCCTCATCGCTGATCTGCGATGAGGTGCTGCCGTGTGAGCATTTCACTTGGTCGGCATTGATCTCGAGTCCGGGCATCGAATTCGCCTCGCAGGTGTCGCTCATCAAAAGATTGCGGCAGGTTTGGTAGGCATCGGTGTGGTGTGCGCCTTCATCGACGAAGATCAGCCCCGAGAAAATCGTGCGCGAGTGATCGTAAAGCGAGTTCTTGTAAAGCAGATCCGAGTAGGCACCGGGCGACACATGATGCTGGAAAGTGCGTTGGTCGTATTCCTGCTCACGTGCGGGGATCGAGACCGAAAGCATGTCCGATCGCGAGCCGGCTCCTTCAAGGCGCGAGAGTGATTCGTTGCGAGCCCATGAAGCACCGGTGTTGAGAATGAAACCTTTGGCCGAAGCGTCCCGCGCGGTGGTGGTTTCGTTGATCTGAATCATACGCGAAACTTCGTTGAGCGATTGGATAGCGACATAGTCGAGCTGCGAGTTTTGCCCTGCGGCAAGGTCGTTGTAGGCGATCACCGCGCCGGGGCTAGTCTCATCGGCCGAGCGAAAAATATCGATCACGCGCACCTTCGAGGATTTGCCCGTGACCACGAGCGTATGAGGAAAGCTCATCGTGTTTGCGCCACAGGTCCAGTGATGCACTTCGATCGTGCCATCGACCTCGGTGTTGTCCGGCACATGTACAAAAAGCCCGTTGGAAACCGAAGCCTCGTGCAGCGCGGCAAACTTCGCAGATCCAAGCCGCGTTTCCTGTTTCATGAAATGCTCTTTCACCAGATCGCTGTGCGATATCAGCGCTTCGGCCAGTGGTAGGCAAACGATGCCGGCGGCGACATGGCTTTCGGAATGAATCAGTTGATCATTGGCAAAGACAAATTTCGCAGCCGTTTTACCAAGACCTTGCGAGCGTTCAATCAGATCGGCAGCTGGCGCAGTGCTTGCAGACATTTCGAAGCCATCGAAGTCGAGCTGCTTGAGGTTCGAGAAACGCCAGGTCTCGTCATTGCGCTTCGGCGCCGGCAGTGATTCATAACGTGCGCGTGCGGCTTGCTGCCTTTTGGTGAACCAAGTGGGAAGAGTGGTCGTGATTGTGGCCATAGGAATGAATGATAAAATTTGACTAAATTATTTGGCGGGTTTTTCGGGATTTGGCGTTTCAAGAGATGAAATGTCGGCAAGGTCCTTGATGCGACCTGCTGCGCGTTTGTTTGCGACTAGATCTGACAAAGAAATGAAAGGAATATCCAAGCCGGAGTGGCGTATGATGACGCGATTGTTCCAGACGGTGTCAAAATCGACGCCCTTGATGTGAACCAGAAAGTCGATGCGTAGCGGTTCAAGCCCAAACTGGCTCATGCGCTTTTCATCGAGGAAGTTTTCTACGCGAATTTCGGGCAACGGACCGAAAAATTCATGCAACGCATCGACCACCCTTTGTGCGTTCTCGGGTGACTTGCGAATGAAAAGGTCGATGTCGCCAGTGTATCTTGGGCGCCCGTGGGCGGCCAAGGCGTATCCGCCGATCACGACGAACTCAACATTCCGGGACTGCAACAATTCGATGCACTCTTTGAAGTCGCGGGGGATTTCCATGTTCAGTTCCATACATTTGTGATCTTAGAATCTCGAGGGCCGAGAGCCTTTCCTGTGGGGTTTTTTGTAACCAATATTCAAGGCTTCGCGCGTCGTCCTCCTCGACGGGGACGATCTTTGCTACGCTGCGGTCCATTCGAATTTCGGTTCCTTGATCCATAATTAAAATCAGCCCACGCTGCCTTCCATTTCGAGGTCGATGAGGCGCTTGAGTTCGACCGAGTATTCCATCGGGAACTCACGGACGAGGTCGTTGATGAAGCCATTGACCGCGAGGGACATCGCCTGTCCTTCGTCGAGGCCGCGCTGTTGCATGTAGAAGAGCATTTCTTCGGACACCTGCGAGACCGATGCCTCGTGTTGCGTCGCGTGACGATTGCCGCGCACGGTGATGGCTGGGTAGGTGTCGGTGCGCGAGTGGCTGTTGATGAGCAGCGCGTCGCACTCGGTGTTGTTCTTGCAACCCTTGAGGTGCTTGGGAATGTGAACCTGACCGCGATAAGTCGCACGACCTTCGCCGACCGAGATGGATTTTGAAACGATGTTCGAGGTCGTCTCGTCGGCGGCGTGGATCATTTTTGCGCCGGTGTCTTGGTGCTGACCGGTGTTGGCGAGCGCGATCGAGATCACTTCTCCGCGTGCGCGGCGGCCTTTCATGATTACGCCGGGGTACTTCATCGTGAGGCGCGAGCCGATGTTGCAATCGATCCAGCGGACTTCCGCGTCTTCCATCGCGAGTCCGCGCTTGGTGACGAGGTTGAAGACATTGCTGCTCCAGTTTTGCACGGTGACGTATTGGATCTTTGCTCCTTTGAGCGCGACCAACTCGACCACCGCCGAGTGCAGCGTGGCGGTCTCGAACTTTGGCGCGGTGCAACCTTCCATGTACATCACCTCGGCGCCTTCATCGGCAATGATGAGCGTGCGCTCGAATTGCCCGAAGCTTTCCGAGTTGATGCGGAAGTAAGCCTGCAGCGGCTGTTTGAGCTTCACGCCCTTCGGGATGTAAATGAACGATCCGCCGGAAAACACCGCGCTGTTGAGCGCGGAAAACTTGTTGTCACCGGTCGGGATCACCTTGCCGAACCACGGGCGGAAAATTTCTTCATACTCTTTGAGGCCTTCGGTCGAGTTGACAAAGATCACCCCTTGCTTGGTGAGCTCCTCCTTCATGTTCGAGTAGGCCGCTTCCGAATCGTACTGGGCTTCGACACCGGCAAGGAATGCACGCTCTTGTTCCGGGATGCCGAGACGCTCGAAAGTTTTGAGCACTTCCTCGGGCACCTCGTCCCACGAACGCTTAGGTTTTTCACCGTCGGAGAGGTAGTAGCGGATGTCGTCGAAGTGAATGTTGTCGAGATCCTTGGTCGCCCAGTTGGTGGGCATCGGCTTTTCGTTGAAAACCTTCAATGCCTTGTGACGGAACTCGCGCACCCACTGCGGGTCGTTCTTCACATCGCAGATATAATCGACCGTTTTTTCCGAAAGCCCACGACCGGCATCGTACTTATGGCGCTCGGGAAAGGTGAAATCACCCTTGCTGCGATCGATGTCGATCGCTTCGCGGGTTTCGTGATCGAGAGTGGCAGTGGCGTCTTCGTAGGACATGGGAAATTTATGCTGAGGTTGCTGTCAGTGCGATGCGCCGCGCTTTACGCGAGCGCGGCCTCTTTGAGGAAATCGTAGCCGTGTTGCTCGAGCTCGAGCGCGAGCTCGGGTCCGCCCGAGCGAACGATGCGACCCTCGGCCATGACATGGACATGGTCGGGCTTGATGTAATCGAGCAAGCGCTGGTAGTGCGTGATGAGCAGCATGCCGCGCTCCGGCGAGCGCATGGCATTAACGCCCTTGGCGACGATCTTGAGCGCATCGATGTCGAGGCCCGAGTCCGTCTCGTCGAGGATGCAGTACTTCGGCTCGAGCATCATCATTTGCAGGATCTCGTTGCGCTTCTTCTCACCGCCGGAGAATCCTTCGTTCACTGCGCGCGCAGTGAACTTGCGATCCATTTCGAGCAGATCCATTTTTGCGTAAAGGTCCTTGTAATAAGCCACCGCGTCGATCTCCTGACCTTTTGGCAAACGCGATTGCAGCGCGGCACGAATGAAGTTGGCGTTGGAAACTCCGGGGACTTCCGAAGGGTATTGGAAGGCAAGAAAGATCCCGGCGCGCGAGCGTTCGTCGATCGACATTTCGCCGATGTCCTCGCCGTCGATCGTCACCGACCCGCCCGTGACCACATAGCCTTCGTGACCGGCGATCACTTTCGACAGTGTCGATTTGCCGGATCCGTTGGGTCCCATGATGGCGTGAACTTCGCCTTTGGGGATATCGAGGGTGACGCCCTTGAGGATTTCGGTTCCGTCTTCGAGGGTGGCTTGGAGGTTCTGGATGTGGAGGCTCATGGTGGGAAGGATGTGATGTTGCTTGGTTGAAAAAAGTGATGGCTCAGGATGCGGCGAGTTTGCCGCGGAGGGTGATTTCGATATCTTCGATTACCGCGCCGGGCGGCAGGTCGAGGAAGTCGGCGAGGTTCACGCCGGGCTTGAAGTCGATGTCATGAATCGCGCCGCTGGCGGCATCGTGGAAATGCCCGTGCTCATTCACATTCGAGCAATAGCGTGAGGATTCGCGTTCGAAGTTCACTTGGCGGATCAAGCCATGATCGACGAGCGTTTCGAGGCAGTTATAAACCGTCGCGAGCGAAATGTTTGGCAGGCGTTTTTTCACGCGCGAGTGGACCTCGTTGGCGGTCGGGTGGTCGCGGCGGCCCATCAGCACGCGGTAGACCTCTTGGCGCTGCGGCGTCATCCGCAGGCCGGGGCAGGCCTCGGGCAGGCCGCCGTTTGCTTTGTCATGAAGTCGGCTCATCGGCGCGGCAAGCTAAGCCAGCGCCTACCGATATCAAGAATAATTCCAATCTAGGATGAATTCCTGTCCTGCGAGCGGCGCGAATCTCATCCTTTTAAGCGAATTTTCCCTGCATTTCCCGTGATTGACCCCGGGGGTGGGGGTTGCTAGTTTCCGCGGCCCGTCATGAGTTCATCCGCTCCGAATTACAAAGACACCCTGGCCCTGCCGCAAACGAGTTTCCCGATGCGCGGGGACTTGGTGGCGAACGAGCCTGCTCGACTTGCCAAATGGGAAAAGGAGGGTCTGTACCGCAAAATTCTTGAGCGGCGGCGTGCGGCCGGTGCACCTGAGTTCATTTTGCACGATGGTCCGCCCTTCGCGAACGGCGATGTGCACATGGGCACGGCGCTCAACAAGTTGCTCAAGGACTTGGTGGTGAAGTCGAAGACGATGGCCGGCCACGCTGTGCCCTTCGTGCCAGGTTGGGACTGCCATGGCTTGCCGATCGAATTCAAAGTCGTGAAGGAAACAGCTGGGCTCGAAGCGCCGGAGATCCGCCGTCGCTGCGCGGAGTTTGCAGGGAAATTCATCGACATCCAACGCGCGTCGTTTCGGCGCTTGGGCGTGTTTGGCGATTGGGAAAACCCTTACCTCACGATGGCACCGGCTTATGAGGCGGGCATCTTGCGGGTCTTTGCCAAGCTGGTGGAGAATGGCTGCGTTTATCAATCGAAGAAACCCGTTCAGTGGTCCTACGGCGCGCAGACCGCACTCGCTGAAGCTGAGGTGGAATACCAGGACAAGGAAAGCACCGCGGTTTTTGTGAAATTTCCGCTCGTCAGTGGCGCGCACGCAGGCAAGGCATCGATCGCGATCTGGACGACCACGCCATGGACGCTGCCCGCCAACCTCGGCCTCGCGGTGCACCCGGAGTTCACCTATGTGATCGGCCGCTTCGAAAATGAAATCGCGGCACGCAGCGAAACGCTCGTGATCGTTCGCGAACTCATCGCCGATTTCACCGCGAAGACCGGCTTCGCATTGGCCGAAATACTCGGCGAAGTGCGCGGGCGCGAACTCGAAGGCTTCGAAGCCAAGCACCCGTTTCTCGACCGAAACTCGAAACTCATTCTTGCGAATTTCGTCACCACCGAAACCGGCACCGGCATCGTCCATATCGCTCCGGGCCACGGCGCGGACGACTATGTCGCGGGGCAGCAAAACGGCTTGGCCGTGCTCTCACCGGTCGACGATGAAGGAAAGTTCACTGCCGAGTGTGGCCTTGCGGAATTGGTCGGCACGCATGTGTTCAAGTCGAACGAACGCATCGTCGACATGCTCGCTGAGAGCGGACATCTGCTCGGTCGCGAAATTTACAAACATTCCTACCCGCATTGCTGGCGCTCTAAGACTCCGATCATCTTCCGCGCCGTGGAGCAGTTTTTCATTTCGCTCGAAACATTGCGGGGTCAGGCGCTCGAACAAATCGACAAGGTCGAGTGGCTTCCCGCGTGGGGCCGCAACCGCATCTATGGCACGGTCGAGTCGCGACCCGATTGGTGCATTTCGCGTCAACGTACCTGGGGCGTGCCGCTGCCGGTTTTCTTCGGCGCCGATGGCAAAGCGATCCTCTCGGCTGAGCTTGCGCGCAAGGTGGCCGATGCAGTCGAGCGCGAGGGCACGAATTTCTGGTTCGAGCAAAGCGATGCCGAACTCGCTAGTCGGTTCGGGCTACCATCAGGAGTGAAAAAAGGCCGCGACACGCTCGATGTGTGGATTGATTCCGGTTGCTCGCACGCGGCGGTGCTCGACCAACATCCCGAGCTCCACGCGCCGGCGGATTTGTATCTCGAAGCCACCGATCAACATCGCGGATGGTTCCAAAGCTCGCTCATGCTCAGCGTCGCGTATCGCGGCACGGCTCCATACAAGTCGGTGATGACCCACGGCTTCGTCGTCGACAAGGACAAGAAGAAGCTGTCGAAATCCGAAGCGGAAAAGGCCGGCAAGCCGATCGATGCCGCGCATTTTTACAACAAGTACGGCGCCGACATCGTGCGCCTCTGGGTGTCTTCGGTCGACTGGCAAAACGAAGTGCCCTTCGGCGAGGATCTCTTCAAGCAAGTGGCCGAGCCTTACCGTCGTCTACGCAACACGCTGCGCATTTTGCTCGGCAACCTTGATGGCTTTGATCCGAAAACCGCGCCTGCCAGCCCAGCCTATACACTGCTCGATCGTTGGATCCTTGAGCGCCTGCACAGCGTGACGAGCGAATGCCTCAAGGCCTACGAAACCTACGAGTTTCGCAAGGTGTTCAACGCGCTCAACAATTTCTGCACGCACGACCTTTCGGCGATCTACATCGATGCCACCAAGGACCGCATGTACTGCGACGCGATCAACTCGCCGCGGCGCATCGCTTCGCAAGCGGCGATGCATGCGATCTTCACTTCGTTGTGCCAACTCCTCGCTCCGATCCTTGCCTACACTGCCGACGAGGCATGGGAGCATGCGCCCTTCACAACAGGCAGCGTGCACGAGCAAGATTTCCCGACGCCCGATCCCGCCTTTGCGCCGGGCGAAGCGACCGCCACGGCAGAGCGCTTGTTTGAAATCAAGTACACCATCCAGACCGCGATCGAAGCGCGTGTTCAAGCAAAGGAATTTTCACGCAACAACGAGGCCGATGTGACGCTGGTTGTTCCCGAATCTGATGCCCTCTTGCTGCCGCTGCTCAACGACCGCGAATTTGCGACTGAGTTTTTCATCATTGCGGGGCTCAAGGCCACGGTTGGTGATGCCTTGCATGCAAGCGCCTTCAAGACCGCGTTCCCGCTCTGCCCGCGCTGCCGCAAGCACGAGCCACTGCTCGATAGCGGATTGTGCGAGAGGTGCGATGAGGTCGTCGGCTAAGCTAGAGGACAAACTACTAAATTCATCGTATCCATGAGCCTGTCGCGTCTTTTGCTTCTCCTAACGCTGCCGCTCTACATCATCGATCAGATCACAAAATTCTGGACGATCGGCACCTTCCAGCCGCCGTGGCATCAGCCAGGCGCGCATATCACGGTGATTGAAAATTTCTTTTACCTCGTGCGCGTTCACAACCAAGGCGTGGCCTTTGGCTTTGGCAATGGCACGGCATGGGCGCCGGTGGTGTTTCTCTTTGTGCCCCTGATCGCTCTCACGCTGCTAGTGATTTTCTGGCGCAAAAAAGCCTTCACGCATCCGCTTTCGATTACCGCCGTTGCCTTGCTGGTTTGCGGGATTTTCGGCAATCTCACGGACCGGCTCGTTCAAGGCTTTTTGCTCGAGGATTTCAAGGACGCTTCATTCTGGGAGCGCTTGTCGCAAGGCTATGTGGTCGACTTTATCGCCATCAAGTTACCCCTCTATGACAAACTCGTGCCATCGAGCGGCGGATGGTGGCCGGCCTTCAATGTTGCCGACTCATGCATCTGCATTGCGGCGGTTCTGCTCTTCCTCGGCGGACTGAAGGAAGATGCCGCCAAGAAATTGGAGGCTTGATGTTAGGTTGATTGGCTCAAGCGAAACGATGTCATGCCTCTCCGTATTTCGCCTTAAGTCCACAGAATGTTGACATCATAGCTGCGAAATTTTTCGTCGTGAGTGATGATGGTGAGCTCCTCATTTTGCGCTTGGGCAATCAGCATGCGATCAAAGGGGTCGGCATGATGCGGAGGCAGGGCGCGTAGCGTTTCACCATGTTGGTAACGCAGAGGGAGCTCCCGCAGACCTCGAGTTTGGATTTCCCCCATGAGACGGTCCGGTGCTTCAAGCTTTCCCAGCGATACCTTGATGGCGATTTCCACGGCGGTGACCGCGCTCACATGAACGACGTGGCGAGGATTCACGATCACCTTTCTCGCGGCGGGGCTGAGGCGAGAAGGCTCCGCCAGCATCCAAAGAAACACATGGGTATCGATTAGGTAATTCATGAAGCATGGAACAAGGCCTGGATTCGCGGATCTTCTTCATCAAAGTCAGGCGCGATCCGGATTTGTTCTTCGTATCCGCCCAGTTTGCGCGGCTCACTTTCTGGTTTGTAAGCGGACAGTCGCACCATCGGCTTGCCATGCTTTGCCAGCAGGATCTCCTCGCCAGCCGCCGCGTCCTCCATCAACCGCGACAAGTGCGTCTTGGCGTCCTGCACATTCCAAATCTTCATGATCTGAAATCTGGTCTGATCTGGTTGATTTGTCAAATCAGTAGCAATCGAGAAGGGCATCATGTGTAGGCAGGCGTTAGGCATGATGAATTCCAATGTTTGTGAGAAGGGGGCTTTGTAATTACCTAATTTGCGCGAAATTTGCCAAACTTTGAGTCTTTGAAATATGAAAAAATCATTTTTTATCAAAAATTTGACCATTTTTGATTGATCTGATTTCGGATATGTCTCATCTTTCGCCTCCCAACCCCAATTTTATGAGCAAATCGACCATGGACGGCGCACAAGCGCTCATCAAGACACTCGACGATCTCGGCATCGAGTACATTTTCGGTTATTCCGGCGGCGCCGCGATTCCGATTTTCGACGCCTTGGAGACGGTGAAGACCAAGATGAAATTCATCCTCGTCCGTCACGAGCAAGGTGCCGTACACATGGCCGATGGCTATGCCCGCGCGACTGGTCGCCCCGCCGCAGTGCTCGTGACCTCCGG
>JBEEOX010000033.1:0-9867 GCA_041191425.1 Verrucomicrobiota bacterium
ACACCACATGCCGATTCGTATCATGCGGTTAGCGAAATTCCGCCTCAGTACTTTGTCAAATTTTCATACGCGGCAGATTTGCTTGAAATAATCACGATGCGCGGCACGGTATGCATACAAGCCATGGACGAAACTCGCATTCCATCCAAAGGCCTCGCGCAGGCCACCCACTTGGTTTATGCATTGCATGCGGTGAGCCTAGTGCTCGGTGCCTTCGGTGCCGCATCAGTGATCGGAAGTTTTCTCTTCGGTTGGCCATCGATCATTGCGGTCATCATCAATTATGTGAAACGCTCCGAAGCGCGTGGCACCTGGCTTGAACCCCACTTCAAGTGGCAAATCCAGACCTTTTGGTACGCCCTCGCATGGGCATGCTTTGTTGGATTGATCTCGCTCGTGCTGATGCTCGTGCTCGTGGGCTTTGCCACATGGGTGATCGGATTTCTTATCCTTGGGATTTGGGCGATCTATCGAGTCGTTCGCGGGTGGCTCGCCCTCAATGAAGGCAAGCCTCCCCATCCGCAAATGTAGTGATTCAAAGAGATTCTTCGGTCCATGCGTCACCCGCGCTTAGCGGCGCAACTCTTCAAGCTGGCGGATGAGTCGCTTCACATAGCCATTCGGCATTGAAGAGTTGAGCGCGCGCTCGATCCATGATTGCGGAATCTCATGCATCACATCCACTCGCATCAGCGTATTGATCAAGTTGAGCAGCGATTCTTCAGATGTGGAGTTGTCCAGCTCAGCCAAGAGAGCTTGCTTTCCGCGTGCGTCTCCAAGCAAGTGAAGTTGATGAGCCGCAGTCACACGGATGGCCGAATGGGGATCATCCAAAAGCATCACCATCTTGTCCAATGACGCCGATGCGGATTTACCCAAAATCAGGCATCCCTGCGCCGCCCAATAACGAGCGATTGGATTTTTGGATGAAAGGACTGTTTGCAAATTTGCCAGATTTTCAGGTTTGGACGTAGAGGCGGTAAATGCCAAATCCACTAACGAAGCAAAATCTGATTTTTGCTCATCAAGCCAGACGGCAATGGGTCGATCAGGTGAAAGTTCGGCAAACATCGACTCAGGAACTAAGCCAGTATCGCGAGTCTCAATCATGGTTTGCTTGAGCTTCTCACGCATCACAGCGAGACGCTCGGCATGCGCAGGATCGCTCGCCAAGTTTTGCGTTTCCCAAGGATCATTATGGGTATCATACAATCGCTCAACAGCCTGCGGAGCCTTCCAGAGATGGTTAAAACGCGCGTCGAGCTTGCCTGATTTCCATGCCTTCTGCCATGCACTCCAGCCATCCTGGCCAAATTGAAAATGGCTATATGGCGCGTCCGGCAAATGCGGCGTAAAACAACGAATGTATTTCCAGCGACCATCGGTGATGCCGCGCCTCATGCCGTAAATTTCATCGAAGCGATCGGCATAAAGGAAAACGACTGCATCTTTTTTCGGTTCTTTGCGCTTCGATCCAAGAAACGCACGACCTTGCATGTGATCGGGTTGATCCATGCCCGCCAACGACAGCAGCGTTGGCGCGAGATCCACGAATGAAACGATTTCATCAACACGCTGACCCGATTCAAACGGAACAAGCGATTGCCATTTTTTAGGAACACGAACAATCATGGGCACGCGCACGCCGGTATCATTCAGATAGCGTTTGCCTCGCGGCAGGATGCCGCCGTGATCGCTGAAATAAATCACAATGGTGTCATCCGCCAAACCAGTCGAATCCAACTCATCGAGCAACTTGCCAACCTGCGCATCGAGCAGCGTGATCGTGTCATGATAAATTGCCATGTCAGATCGAATCTCAGGAAGATCCGGCAAATAAGGCGGCACTTGCAATTTCGCTGGATCCAATCGCGGCACCTTGGGGATCAAGCCTTGCTCGCGTCGCGCAGCGACATTTTTTGGAAAAACCGAACTTTCATGCGATGCCTCTAGATTGAAAATGGCAAAGAAAGGCTTACCCGAGGGACAATGCTTGTAATGGGCCTTGGGAGACCATTCATCCCACAGAGCTGCGTCGTTGCCTTTAAAGTTATAGTCCGTCTTGGCGTTGTTAGTGCAGTAATATCCGTGGTCACGAAGCAAACTGACATATGACCTGAACTTGTCAGGAATACGATGGCGACTTCGCATGTGCTGAGTTCCCTGCGTCACGGCATGCACACCGTTGATGATGGTTGATCGAGCCACCGCACAGACTGGCGCGTTCGAGTATGCGTGTTCGAACAGAAATCCTTCAGTAGACAAGGCATCGAGGCGCGGTGTGCGAGCATCCTTGTTGCCATAACAACCAAGCCAATTCCATGCATTGTCCTCCGAAGTGATGCAGAGAATGTTTGGTCGATCAGCCGCGCGCGCCGGAACGCAAATTCCAAGCGTCGCGATGAAGAGCATCAACTTGACCATGGTGACCGCTAGGTCCGCCACAACCGCATGTCGAGCCTTATCGATTTTTAGGATGCTAAGCCCCTTTCTTCACGGAGAGTACAACGTCACTGGCCCGACGCCACCACCCTGCACGCGGCGAAGTTTTTCTACCGCAGCGATCACCGCATCGGCCGCAGCATTTGCATCGTCCATCGAGTTCAGTCTCGAAAAACTGAATCGCAGACTGCTCTTTGCCCTCGTTTTAGGAATACCCATCGCCAGCTGAACATGCGACGGACGCTGACTCCCTGTCATGCACGCTGACCCTGCGGAACAAGCGACATTTTTTTCATCGAGCAAAATCAACAAGCCCGCAGCTTCGCAATCGGCAAAGGAGAGATGATTCGTGTTTGGCAAGCGATGATGAGGATCACCGTTGCCTGTCACACCAGAGATTCCTTTAATCACTTTGCTTTCGAAAAAATCACGCATGGCGGCAACCGTTGCCGCGCCGCCGTTGGTCAAATGCCTCAGCGCAAGCTCTGCCGCGACACCCATGCCGACGATGCCTGCCGTGTTTTCTGTGCCACTGCGTCGCCCGCCTTCCTGACCCCCACCGCGCAGCAAGGGCTCAAATGCCAAGCCGCCGCGCACATACAAGGCACCCACGCCTTTGGGGCCGTGAAACTTGTGAGCCGAAATGGAAAGCATGTCGACATCCATGGCCCTGACATCAATAGGCATCTTGCCCGCCGCCTGAATCGCATCGCTGTGCGTCGGCAAGCCGAGTGATTTGCACATTTGAAAAATCTCTGCGACCGGCTGAATAACCCCCGTCTCGTTGTTGGCCATCATCACCGACACAAAGGCCGCGCCTTTCAGTTGGGCAACCATGCCATTCATTTCAACCACACCCATGGCATTCACAGGCATGCAGGAAAATCCACGCTCCATGACTTCGACGCGGCGCAGCACCGCGCTGTGTTCGATCGCCGATACGAGCGCACGACCACTGCCTGCCAGCCGATCCATCGAATGAAGCGCGGTGTTGACGCTTTCCGTTCCACCGCCCGTGAAAACAATCTCGCTCGCATCGGCACCGATCAAGGCCGCCACTTGCTCTCGAGCGCAATCGATCGCCGCCCTCGCCCGCTTGGCCTCACGATGCGCGCCCGACGGATTGGCATGACCATCGCGCAACCACGGCAACATCGCATCCACCACTTCAGGCAGAAGCGCCGTCGTCGCGTTGGCATCAAGATCGATCACCCCACCAGCATCCCGCTCATCCGCCCGATGGCAACACGTAAAAATCCATGCCCGGCAAAGGTTCACCCAAAGCAGTGACCCATCATCAAATGTAAAACATCGAGCCAGTCGGATTGGCCATCATCGAGTTAAGCGTGATCCCATCCAGCGCCTCTGTGACCTCGGCCGAAACTTTTTCCCAGGCCTGTTTCACTGCCGATCCGGATTCGCCCCCGCTCATGACCGAGCATTGCAACAAGGTCGGATCCACCGCCTCGACCACCTGCCGCAGCGTGATGACCTCCGCATCCTTGGCCAGCAAATACCCGCCTGCCCTGCCCCGGCGGCTCTCGATGAGCCCAGCTCGCCTCAGATCGTTGAGAATCTGCACCAGAAAATTGCCCGAGACCTCTTCTCGTTGCGCCAAGTCCTCGAGTTGTGTTAGGGTCCGCCCGTCATGGTGCTTGGCAAGCTGCGCCATGGCCCTGCAGGCGTACTCCAATTTCTGCGAGATCTTCATGAACGAATCCCAACAAATCACCAGCCAGTCGGCCAGCAAGAATCCTGACGAATCCAGCAAGGATTTATCGGTAAATGTCGAAAATTTCTGGGCCGGACTGCGCGAAGAAGCTCAACGCATCGCTGCGGGGGAGCCGACCCTTTTCGCGCTGGTCGACGATGTGATCCTATCCCGCGACTCCGCTGCATCCGCTCTCAGTGCGCGTCTTGCTCGCCGCCTTGCGCGCGTCGATATGCCGCGCAACATCATGGAGCCGCTGCTTCATGGAGTCTTCGACCGCCACCCGGCCATTGTCGATTCGGCGATGCGCGACCTGCTTGCAATCCACGAGCGCGATCCAGCCTGCTTCTCGCCGCTCGAGCCATTGCTATTTTTCAAAGGCTTTCTCGCACTGACCACTTATCGGGTTTCTCACCAACTCTGGCACGACGGTCGCCGCTGGCTTGCCCTTTACCTGCAGAGCATCGCCAGCGAAGCATTCGCCGTCGATATCCACCCCGCCGCGCGCATCGGCTGCGGCATCCTGCTCGATCACGCGACCTCCTTCGTGGTCGGTGAAACCGCCATCATCGAGGACAATGTCTCGATCCTTCACGAAGTCACGCTGGGTGGTACTGGTAAGGAAAAGGGAGATCGTCATCCGATCATCCGCTCGGGCGTGCTGCTCGGTGCGGGCGCAAAAATCCTTGGCCGCGTCGAAATCGGCAGTGGCGCCAAGGTCGGCGCAGGCAGCGTCGTGCTCAATGATGTGCCACCTCACGCGACTGTTGCCGGCGTTCCTGCTGTCGTCGTCGGCGAGGCCAGCGAAGCAAACCCCGCGATCGAGATGAACCAACAACTCGACTGTCGCGGCATGATCTGATCCGCCAAAGCGCACCAGCCAGCACCATGCCAAAAAGATCGTCGACCACTCTGCGCAAGCTCATCGACGAAGTCGGATCGGTCGATGAAGTCGGCATTGGAGAGCGCGTCGCGAAGTACGGCACTCGTAGTATCAAAAAAAATTCCAAGCTTTTCGGTTTACGTCTTGCCGTGAGCATGATCGATCTCACGACGCTCGAAGGCAAAGACACACCGGGAAAAATTGCCTCACTCTGCCGCAAGGCACTGCGACCTCATGAGAACGACAATACTCCGCAAGTTGCGGCCGTCTGCATCTATCCATGCATGGTGAAACACGCGATCAAACACCTGCGCCACAGTCAGGTGCGTGTTGCCTCGGTCGCCACTGCATTTCCTTCCGGCCAAGCACCTCTCAAAACCCGCCTCGCAGAAGTCCGCCACGCGGTTGCCGATGGAGCGCACGAAATCGATATGGTCATCAACCGCGGCGCCTTCCTCGCTGGAGAACTTGATCTCGTGCAGGACGAAATTTCCGCCGTTCTCGAGGCATGCGGACCCTGCGCCCTCAAGGTCATCCTCGAAACTTCCGAACTCGAAACCTGCGACAACATCCGCGCGGCCTCATTCCTCGCCATGCGAGTTCTGCGTCCCGGTGATTTCATCAAAACCTCGACTGGCAAAACCTCCGCCAACGCAACACTCTCAAACCATCAGGTCATGCTCGATGCAATCCGCGACCACTATCTCGACACGGGTGTTGCCATTTCCATGAAACCTGCTGGTGGCATTCGCACCGCGAAAGAAGCGCTGTATTTCCTCGTCGCTGTGAAGGAAACCCTCGGAGACGCCTGGCTCGATCCATCACGCTACCGCTTTGGCGCCTCGGCCTTGCTCAATGATCTTGTCCGCCAAATCGAAACCCAACAATGCGGTGCCTATCAAGCCCCATGGGCATTCAGCGAGGCAGCATCAGGATATTGAACAACCCCACGAAACATCCCGCGAATTTTTCCCATGCTCAGCCTTCTGAAAATCCGCAACTTGGCACTTGTCGATGAACTCGTATGGGAACTCGGCTCAGGCCTCATTGGCGTGACCGGTGAAACAGGCGCTGGCAAATCGGTGATCGTTGGAGCCCTCAAACTCGTGCTCGGCGAACGCGCCGACAAGTCGCTCATCCGCACTGGTGAGGATCAATGCCTCGTCGAGGCGGTCTTTGAACTCAGTCATACAGCTGGAATCAATCCCATCCTCGAAGAGGGCGGACTTGCCCTATGCGACGACAACCAACTCATCGTTCGCCGCACGATCGGTCAAACGGCCAGCCGCCAATTTGTCAACGACTCGCCCGTCACGCTCGCCTTACTCAAACGCCTGGGCGAACACCTCGTCGACCTTCACGGACCTCATGAGCATCAGTCCTTGCTCTCGCCCGATCGCCAACTCGCCATGCTCGACGCCTATGCGGGATCCGAAAACCACCTCGCCATTTATCGCAAAAACTACCGCGCATGGCGCGCAAAACGCGTGACTCTCGAGGAACTCCGTAACGCGGAAAATGCCAGCGAACATGAAATCGATTTACTCAAACACCAGATCAGTGAAATCGATGCGGCACAGATCAACCCCGCCGACGAACAGGATCTCGAAGACCGCTGGCGCCGCGCCAACAACTCAAACCGCCTGATGGAATCTGCGGCGGCTGCCATTTCCACACTGAACAGCGAGAACGGCATTATCGACCGCCTTGGCGAACTGCAACGACTCGTGCGCGATCTTGAAAAACTCGATCCGTCGATCAGCGAAAAAACCGCCTCGCTCGAAACGGCGGCGGTCGAACTGCAGGAACTCGAAAGCAATTTGGCCGATTACTCGGAGGAGCTTGAAATCAACCCCGCCGAAGTCGATGCACTCGCGGAACGCGTCAATCTCATCGAATCACTCAAGCGGAAGTACGGTCCGTCGCTGACCGATGTTCTAAACCGCCGCGAGGATGCGGCCGCTCGACTCGACTCGATCGAAAACCGCGGTGACAAGATCGATCAACTCGAGCGTGAAGTGGAGGAGGAACGCAAAGCGCTTGATTCAAAAGGCAAAACCCTCGCCGCCGCACGACGCAAAGCCGCACCCAAACTTGCGAAGGAAATTTCCTCTCAACTCAAGGATCTGGGTTTCAAACAATCATCCTTCGAAGTTCCGCTCACTCCACTCGCCGATCCAAGCCCGCACGGATTCGAGTCTGCCGATTTCCTTTTCGGCCCCAACCCTGGCGAACCGCTCATGCCCTTGCGCCAGATCGCCTCCTCAGGCGAAATCAGCCGCTTGATGCTGGCCATCAAGTCAGCGCTTGCCGATCAGGACGACACGCCACTGATGGTCTTTGATGAAATCGACGCAAATGTCGGCGGTGAAGTCGCGCGCGCCGTCGGCGCAAAAATGGCCACGCTCGGAACACGCCATCAGGTCATCGCCATCACCCACTTTCCGCAGGTCGCCGCCACCGCCTCGCACCACTTCGTCGTCGAAAAAGAAGTCAGCGCCGGTCGCACCCGATCGCGACTTTTCCCCGTCGCCGGCGAAACCCGCATTCAGGAACTCGTCCGCATGCTCGGCGGCGGCGGAAAACAAGCCCGTGCCATGGCCGCGTCACTTCTCAACCCAACAGGGCAAGAGGCGACCCATGCCAACGGCGTGGATTGAGACTTCTCTCAAAGTGGCTATGCCACCTCACTTCGCCTGACGCGCCACCGCTTTGAGGCGAAGGGCGTTGAGGGCGATGAATCCGGTCGCGTCGTCCTGATTGTAGGCCTCCTCTTGGCCGCCTTCCATGGTGGCAACTGCCTCGGAGTACATGCTGAACGGCGAGCGACGACCCGCTTGCATGATATTGCCTTTGTAAAGCTTGAGGCGAACCTCACCGCTCACGGTTTTTTGCGTGTCGGTGACCAAGGCCTGGATCGCTTCGCGCTCGGGCGCAAACCAAAATCCGTTGTACACGAGTTGCGCGTACTTCGGAATGAGACTGTCGCGGATGTGCATCGCCTCGCGGTCGACGACGAGCGTTTCGAGATCGCGGTGCGCGGCGAGAAGGATGGTACCACCCGGAGTTTCGTAAATACCGCGTGACTTCATGCCGACGAAGCGGTTCTCAACGATGTCAACGCGGCCAATGCCATTGCGACCACCGAGCAGGTTGAGCACACGCATCACACCGTAGGGGCTCATCAACGCATAACCATCACGCTGACCCGTGGTTTTCACGTCGCCAAGTTCGGCGATGATCGCATCGAGGTTCTCGTGACGCAGGCCAATCGCGTTGCCTTTTTCAAAGAGGATTTCGACATACTCAGGGCGATCCGGCGCGTCCTCGGGCGAAACCGAGAGCACATACATGTCGCGGTCAGCGGGAGTGGTGGCGTCGTACCATGGATCTTCCATCGCGCCTGCCTCGAAAGAAATGTGCAAGAGGTTGCGGTCCATCGAGTAGGGCTTCTTCATCGATGCCTTAATCGGAATGTTGTGAGCCTCGGCATAGGCGATCATTTCCGAGCGACCCGGAAATTGCGCGCGGAACGAAGCGTCGCGCCATGGAGCGATGCATTTCACATTCGGCGCGAGTGCGGCGGCAGAAAGCTCGAAGCGCACCTGATCATTACCCTTGCCGGTGGCACCGTGCGCGATGGCATCCGCGCCCTCAGCGATCGCGACATTCATCATTGCCTTGGTGATGCAAGGACGCGCGATGGAAGTGCCCAACAGATAGCGACCTTCGTAAATCGCGTTCGCTTGGATCATCGGGAAAATGTAATTCGCGGCAAAGTCCTCTTTGAGGTCGCCGATGTAGCACTTCGACGCGCCAGTTGAGAGCGCCTTAGCTTCGAGTCCGTCGAGTTCGTCACCTTGGCCGACATCCGCGCAATAGGCGATGATCTCCGCATTGTACTTTTCCTTAAGCCAGAGAAGCAGGACCGAGGTATCAAGACCACCCGAGTAAGCGACGACGATTTTCATGACGGCGCGGAGCGAAACACGAAGCCGCGCGCCGGGCAAGGCAAACAAACCGCGCAAGAGCCATCTGCCGGCATTTGGCAGCGCGGGAGTGATCCCTAGCCTTGCTCAACAAGCCGCTTGAGGCGGTTCTTCATGGAAACCTTGGCAACCGGCGAAAGGCGATCGACAAAAAGGATGCCGTTGAGGTGGTCGATTTCGTGCTGCAAGGCGCGGGCGAGCAAGCCGTCGGTCTCAACCACCAGCACCGAGCCATCGAGTTGCGGCAGGGTTGCCTTGACCTCGATCGGGCGGCGCACTTCCGCGCGAATGCCCCGGATGCTGAGGCAGCCCTCAAATCCCGGCTCTTTTTCATCGCCGTATTCCAACTCGGGGTTGATGAACACGAGCGGCATGATCGACTGCAGGTCTGCGTCCTCGCCATTGACCTTGAGGTAGGAAATGCATTCGGGATCAAAGGAGCAATCGATCACCGCGAGACGAATGTCCTCGCCCACTTGCGGGGCCGCGAGACCGACGCCGCTTGCATCAACCATTGTCTCAAGCATGTCGGCCACAAGCGTGCGCAGACTGTCGTCGACCTCGGTGACGGGGCGGCAGCGCTGACGGAGGACGGGGTGGCCGTATTGGACGATTTCGCGGACCATGGGATGGATCAGATGCGCGACAGGCTAACGCGCGCTGGCAAAAGGTCAAACGCTCGGATCGTGCGTTTTTGCATCCGCTGGTTTTATCAACTTGCTGGCCTGCGCACTCGCGCTAGATTGTCGCACGAACATGCCAAATATCGTCAACCTTCTACAAATGCTTCTTTGGATCGGTGTGGTGATCGCCGTTTTCAATGAAGCATTTGAAGAAGGTTG
>JBEEOX010000034.1:0-9807 GCA_041191425.1 Verrucomicrobiota bacterium
AGGACCAATCTTCGATCAGGCGGAAGGCCACGGCGAGAAGTGTGGGACCAAGGAAAACGCCGACGAGACCAAAGGCGAGGGCGCCGCCGATCACGCCGCAGAAGATGAGCGCAAAGGGAAGTTTGGTGCCTTGGCTGATGAGGAAGGGTCGCAGCACATTGTCGACGCTGCTGATGAGGAAGACGCCCCACAGCAGCATGAAGAGTGCGAGGCCGTGTTTTTCTTGCGCAAAGAGCCAAACGGTGGCCGGCAGCCAGATGAGTGGTGGGCCGAAGGGGATGACCGCAAAAAAGAAGGTCAGCACCGAAAGCAAGACCGCGCCGGGAATGCCTGCAATGGTGAAGCCGATTCCGGCGACAATGGCCTGGGCGATCGCGGTGCCGAGGATGCCGTAGATCACGCCACTCACCGTATCGCCCGCGACCTTGATGAGTCGACGGCCGCGTTCACCTGCGAGACGCTCGACGATCACATTCACTCGGCTGGCGAGCTCAGGAGAATCGCGCAGAATGAAGAAAGCGAGAAAGGTGCTGATGAGAATTTGGGTGACTCCTTGACCGACGGTCAGTCCGACAGCGATGAGTCCAGTGCGCGCCCACGCGAGAAAGCGTCCGAGCATGGAGATGATGGGGGATGATTCGCCGTTGGTTTTCGGTGAGCTCGTGTCGTCCAGATGCTCTTGGAGTTCTTTCTGATAACCTGGCAGGAGCTCCGTGTGTGGGTTGACATTGATATCGTCCTTTCCACCCGCCTTACTGGTTGGAGACTCCACTTCCTTGTCCAGCTGTTCGATCCAGCGTTTGCGATCGGCGGCAAAGTCGCTCCAATAATTGCCTAGCTCCTCGCCGATCAAGGGGGTTCGGTTGATCCAACTGGGCGGGGTATCGGGGACCGACATGAACCAGTCCTTGGTCGCGATAGCGAGCTCCTTGCCGTCCTTGGCGATGCTGATGCCGACGACGACGAAGGGTCCGGCAATCACGAGCAGGACCATCAGTGTCACGAGGCAAGCCGCGAGGGTTTTTGATCCGCGAAACCATTGGGTGAACTTTTTTTGCAGCGGGTGCAGCGAGAAGGTCAGGATGATCGCCCATAAAATCGCCGAAAAGAAGGGCTTGAGCACGTAAAAGCAGCCAGCCAGCAGCAGCAAGAGGGCCAGCCCGCCCAGCAAGGGCTCAATTTTCAAGGCTTTGCGGTTTTCGTTCGTTTCCATCGAATGGGCGAAACCTATCAGATGCGTCTTCATGCCGCCAGCGGCATTGTTGGCAAATTTTGTCCTCAAAAAACGATGGTGATCCGAGTTTTAGTAGCTTGCCATCAACTGGGGTCGCGTGGATGATTCGAGCAACATGGATCGCGGCGATGTCCGCGCGCTTTTCATTGCGACCTATGAAACTCCGACTCACCGCCTGCCTCATCACCGCCACCAGCGCTCTCATGACGCTTCCGTCAGTGGCGCAAGCCCCCACGGCAAACAAATCTAGTGGCCCAATTGAGGTCAACGGCATCGCGGCAAAGGTCAATGGTCGCGTCATCACCAAGAACCAGGTGTCCTTCATGCTCGCGCCGGTGTACGCGCAACTCAGCGCGCAGTATCCACGCCGTGGCGCGGAGTTTGAGGAGCAATTCAAAAAAGCGCGCGAAGGCGTGATGCAGGAACTCATCGACCGTCAAATCATTCTCGACGAATTCAAACAGCTCGGTGCATCGATCAAACCCTATCTCATTGATGAGGAGGTCAAGCGTCAGATGCGCGAGCTGTACAATGGCGATGAAGTGAAATTTCGCGAAGAGCTCAAGCGCAGTCGACTGACCATGGAGGGCTATCGCGAAATGACTCGCGAGAAGATGGTCGTGCAGGCAATGCGGGCGCAGCAGTTTTCCGACGCGCCGCCGCCATTGCCGAATGAGATTCGCAACGAATATGAGGCCGTGAAGCCCACACTGCGCGACTTCAGCAAAGACACGATCAGTTTTCACAAAATTTTCATCCCTGCCAGCGACCCATCTGATCTCACCGTCACGCCCGAAACCCAGTTGGCGTTGGCGGAGGATTTGGCCAAACAAATCAAGGAGGGCAAAGACATCGCGGAGCTTGCCAAACAGCATTCGAAGGACGCCTTCGCCGAGAGTGGTGGACTTCAGGAAGATGTGCCTCGCACTGATCTCTCACCGGAATTTGCGGCCATCATTTTTGATTCCAAGGTCGACACTGTCGTGGGTCCTCTGATGGATCCGCAGGGATTCACCATCGTTAAGCCTCACAAGATTTCACTGGGTCCGCCTCCGCCGCTTGAGAAGGTGCGTTCAATGATTGAGGAACGCGTGCGCAAGAAAAAGACTTCGGCGCAGTATGAGAGGTGGATTGAATCTCGTCGCAAGCGTGCTATGGTGGATGTGCGGATTTGATTTTACCGCGATCCCTGTTTGCCTGCGATGAACGGATTGTGTTTGAGCTCGGCAGCCCAAGTGCTGGCGGGTCCGTGACCCGGTAGAATGACGCAGTTTGGCGGCATCTCCTCTAATGCATGATGAATGTTTTTGAGCGCAGTGTTGTAGGCCTTGGGGCTGATGCAGCCACCGATGGATCCCGCAAACAGCGCATCGCCCGTGATCATGATCGGCGTTTCCAAGCCCTCGATGCGATACCCGAGGGCGGGCATTGCGTGACCTGAGAGGTCGCAGGCTTCGATGCTGATGTGACCGACGCAAATCGAATCACCGGGTTTGATTGGATTGGTATCTTTGATTCCTTCCGCATGAATCGGAATGCCATGATTCAGAAAATGTCGAATGCCGCCGGTGTGATCACGATGGGCGTGGGTGATGAAGACCAGATCGGGCAGTCGACCGAAGCGATGGTCGAGTTCCTTGATTAGATCTTTTGCTTGATAGCCTGTGTCGAAAAGAATCAGTTGGTCATCCACTTTGACCGCCCACGCATTCACATGACCCTCGCCGAAAGGAAGTTGAAGTCGGGAAATTTCCGATGGAAGAGATGTGTTTGGTTGGTACGAAGGCATATTCGCAAAGGCGTCGGAATCCAAGTCGAGCGCCGTGGCAAGCTTGCGGGCGAGTGTTTCGTCGAATTGCCCGCTTTGAAATTGTCCAATCGTTTCGAGATTCGTCTTCGCCCTGCGCGCAAGCTCGTGTGGCGTAAGCGTTTTGCCGATCATCGCCTTGCGCAGGATGTCGGTGAAGTCGTCCTCGGGCATTTCCATGCGCAAAGTTTCGGCACGAATGTGGCGAGGTCAACCGTATTGCGCCAATGATAAATGACACCGAAGGGGTGAAGTCGTTGCGCCAGGATTCATGACACCCGACGCTTGGTTTGTTTGTGGTTCTTTGGGTTGGATTTGACAAGGTTTCCCGCAGGGGCGGACGGAGTGGAGGCGCAGGGAGCGCAAGCGACCGAAGCCGTAACGCAGTCCGCCCCTGCGGCCGCGTCGAGGGGATGAGGTTCGCCGGCTCGATCCATTTCTTCCTGACGGTCCTCTTCGATGCGTTCAACGATGGCGAAGATCTTTCTTAGTCGCTCTTCAATTTCAGCGGCAAGATCCATGGGATCGAGGCCGCAGCGAGTGGCGCGAAGTTGCATTTTGGTCGATTCGCTAACTTTGGCGCAGGCGAGAAGTCGGTCGCAGGGCGTGGCCGGCGTGTCGTATATTTTGCGAACTTTGCTGCCCATCCTTTGTTTTTCAACGAGTTTCATCACGGGCGTGAAGTGATTGCGAAGGGGTAGCCAGGCCTTTTCGTAAAGCTCGTTGACTTGCTCTCGCAACTCAAGGTCGCCGAATCGCCCATATCCTAACAGTTGGCGCACATGGGTGAAGTTCTTCTGCTCGACGTGGGCCTGGTCGTTCTTTTTGTAAGCTCGCGAGCGAGTCCATTCGATGCTCCGCTTGCGCCGCAGAAGGTAGGCCTCGACAACTTCGTTGAGGAACTCGCTGCCGTTGTCGCAGTCGAATCCGAGCATCGGAAAGGGCAGACGTTTTTCAATCCGCTCAAGACCTACGCGCATTTCTCCACTGTTGTTGCCCCAAAGCGCCGCTAGCTCGGTCCATCCACTATGAAAATCGGTGAGCGTGAGGCTCCAGAGAAAGGCCCCGCTACTGCTTCCCCCTCCATGCGATACGGTATCCGCCTCCAGCCATCCAGGCTCGTCAAAAGATTGCGGGCCGCAGCGGATCGGCACGAATTTCTTGATCCGATTGCTGGCTCGCCCCGTTTTGCGCCCCACGCGACCGCCGCCAGCACTGGCTCTGCGATGCGGCGCGGTGATGCGATCCAAGGTGCGGGCGCTATAACCGAGAATTTTATCGCGTGTTGCCTCGTCAAGGCGACCGTGGCGTGCTTGGTAACTGTCCATCCAGAGCGGCAGCGTTTGCTTGAGGCGCTTGCCGCATGGCTGCTCACTGTGCTTCCAAATGGCCACAATCACCGCCTGTTCAGCCGCGCCATGGCTACGCTTCAGACCTCGTTTCTTGGCCTTCTTACCGTGGCTGACTTGCCCATTGAGCGCCTTGATGGTGTGCTTGCGGTCCCAGCCTAGAACATCGCTGACCTCGTCGATCATCGCGCTTCTGCCTGCCCGGTTCCTGCTTGGATAGCGCTCACGGCAACTCTCCAGATACTCTTCTCTGCTTTTTTGACTCATGATCCCAGATAGTGTTTTCATCTGGGTGTCATTCTTTCTGGCGCAACGACCTTCCTCAGCTCCTTTTTTGCTGCCTCGCCGGTGTCATTCTATTTGGCGCAATGCGTCAACCCCAAGGCACGCATGCCTGAGGTTGCCGAGTGCGAATTCCCGTGGATGATGGGTGGCGGATGAGTGGATGGACGGCACAATCGCTGCGTGCGGCGGCCTCATGGAGGGCCTTCAAGGAAGGTGCGGCTTTGCGCGATAGCGGTGCGGTGGTGGACGCTAAAAAAACCGAGAACGGTTGGCGGGGATCGGTGAGAGTGGGAAAGCGGGTGTTTCGCGTGGCTGTGGTGGTGAACTCGGCGAGCGACTTTGAAGTTCGCTGCTCATGCCCAGAGAATCAGTCCAGTGGCGAGGTGTGTTCTCATGCCGTGGCAACGGGTTTGCAAACGCTCTCAGGTGGATTAGTTTCAGACGAACCCAAATCGGCTGTTTCGAAAAAATCCGCGTGGGAATTGGTGTTGCCGGAAAATTGGCGGGACGCCTTGCGCCGTGGAAAAATTAGCGTGTCGATCCGCGAGTCGAAGGATTGTGAAATTTCAGCAGCTGATGAAAAAATCGAGCAATGGTTGGATGCTCAACAAGTATCGCGGTCGGCGAAGATGCATCTGCATTTGGAGGGTAAGAGAGCTGATGCATTTTTGATGACGATCATCGATCATCCCCGGCTGCGTGTGAGTCGTTCGCCAGATGCCTTGCAAATTTCCAAAGCGGCGAGGTTAGCGGTTTCTGAGGTGGTGAATGCCGGTGATGTCGTTCGCCTTATTCCATCTGCGATCGCATCCGACTGGCATGAGATGGATGGGGCGTTTTGGCGAGTCAGTGAATCGGGCCTTGAGCGCATGGGTGAGGGACTGATGCCCGATGCGATCGTGACGGTCATTCGCGGGCTCGCGCAAAAAAAATCGGTCGATGTGCCGATGCATGAATTTTTGGAACGCATTGGGCTTTATCAAATGTGGCTTGAATTGCCCGAGTCAGGTTGGCTGGGTGAGTTGCATTTCGTTCCAGCGCGTTTTGATGTCATGCTTTCGTTGGATGGATCACTGGCCAGGATTGAAGCGAGTGTTTCAATTTGTTATTCAAACAGCCATGGGGTTTTCCCGATGTCTGGAAGCGTGACCGCATTGCCCCACTTGGCAGGCGAGCGGTGTGAGGTGCGCGATCTTGCGGGCGAGGCCAAGGTGCTTGAGATAATGTGCTCTGCGGGTTTTGATTTTTCAAACCATGAGCGCGGAGTGCTTGCGGGTGAATCTGCAGTGATTACTTTCCTCTCGCGTGTTCTGGCGAAATTGCGAGGGATTTGGAAAATTGAGGAGAGTGCCAATTTCAAACGAGCTCGTGAAAAAGTTGTGCTGGTATCGCCGCGCCTTGAGATTCGTGGATCAAATGATGATTGGCTTAACTTTGATTTGTGGTACGAAACCGAACATGGCTCGCGTGTGCCTGCAGCGGAAATTCAACGCATGTTGCGATCCGGCGCAGGGGTTGAGAAACGCAGCGATGGTCGACGCGTGGTGTTGTCGGACGAAATCGGCGGCCTGATCGATCCCTTGATGGCTGAGCTCGATGTGCGCCAAGAGGATGGTCATTTTGAGGCTAAGGGAGTCTCGGCGGATGTGATTTTGCAGGCATCTGCAAACTTATCGAAATCGGGTACTGTCAATGTATCTTTCGACCCGTTTCAAAAACCATCCACATTTGTGGCTGAGCCGAGGCCATATCAATCTCATGGAGCGGCATGGATGGCTGATCGCATGCGGCGCTTTGGAGGTGCTTTGCTGGCGGATGACATGGGCCTCGGCAAAACGCTGCAGGCGATCGCGGTGATCGAACATCTGTTTGGAGAAAAAACGGAAAATTCGGGCCCAGTGCTGGTTGTCGCGACTGCGTCCTTGCTTGGAAACTGGCGCGCTGAATTTGCAAGGTTCGCGCCCAAACGAAGGGTGATCGTGTTGCATGGCACAGTCAGGGAAGTGACTCGTGAGAGCGTGAGCGATGACGATGTGGTTATCACAAGTTACGGCACACTGGCTCGTGATCTCGTATGGCATCTGGCTCGTGAGTATCGTGCGGTGGTAGTCGATGAGGCGAGCCTGATGCGCAATCCCAACACCGATCATGCCCGGGCTTTGTTCAAGCTGCGCAGCAAGGCACGGATCGCTTTAACTGGCACACCGCTTGAAAACGGTGTTGCTGACTTGTGGTCGATTTTCCGCTTTGTGCAACCTGGATGGCTTGGTTCGCGTGAAGATTTCAAGGAGCGCTATGAGACTCCACTGCGCGCTTTGGGTGGTGATGCTCGCGTGATGGATCGCCTTCGTTTGAGACTCGGACCTTTGATGCTTCGTCGAAGCAAAGAACAGGTAGCACCGGAGTTGCCGACGAAACTGATCATCGACGAATGGTGTGAGCTCACCGATCAGCAAAAAGGCGTGTATCGCGACTTGCAGGCCGAGGGTCGAAAGCTGCTGCAGGTCGCCGGCGATTCTGGAAATGCGGCGGCGGTTCGCATGCGAATGCTCACCGCGTTGCTGCGACTTCGTCAGGCCTGCTGCGACTTGGCATTGCTTGGGAACGAAAAGTTGAATCAGCTTATAGTGGCGCAGCGATCAGCCAAAATGCAACGCTTGATCGAACTCCTCGATGAAGCCCTTTCAGGAAATCATCGAGTTTTGATATTCAGTCAGTTTCAAAAACAACTGCTCGCAATCGAAAAGGAACTCATTGAGCGAAAATGGCGCTGCTTGCGACTGGATGGTCAGACAAGAAATCGTCAGGCACTGGTCGATGAGTTTCAATCGGCCGACGGTCCGCCGATATTTTTGATCAGCCTCAAGGCCGGTGGTTATGGGTTGAACCTGACCGCTGCTGATGTGGTGATTCACTTTGATCCGTGGTGGAATCCGGCCGCCGAGGCACAGGCCACGGATCGGGCGCACCGCATCGGGCAAACGCGTCCGGTGACCGTTTATCGTTTGCTGACTCGTGGCACGGTTGAGGAAAAGGTGGTGCGTATGCAGGCCAACAAGCGGCAGCTGGCGGCAGGGCTCGATGAAGAGGGTGGCGGCGATGGTGGTCTGACAGCGGCCGAGATGAGGTCGGTGCTCGAAGATGCCTGAAATAAGCAGTCAAACGGCGTCAAGATGTGGCTTTTCAGCGTCTTTCAATAAGCTAAGGTTGAATCAGCAATTGAGCTCATGGATCAAAAAGTCGGATCAACCCATCACGGCAATTGGCGTACATTGGCAGAGGCGTTCAACCGCTATCTCACGCAGGGAGGTCTCACGCATGGGGCGGCGCTCACTTATTACGCAGTGTTTTCGCTCGGACCCTTGTTGTTGATCGCCACTGCGATCACAGGATGGTTTTTTGGCGAGGAAGAAGCACGCGGCGAGTTGCGCGACCAACTGGTCGAGATCTTTGGTCGTGAAACAGCTATGACCATTGAAGGTTTGCTCGCTGCGCTGCGCGCTCATACGGGTTCGGGTTGGGCGGCGGTCGTTGGTCTTGTGGTGCTGCTTTTCTCGGCTTCCAGCGTGATGCGTCAGCTTCGCGAATCCATGAACTTCATCTGGCGGGTGCCACATCTCAAGGAGGCCAATTGGACCAAGTGGGTTGAGCATTACCTGATCTCCCTGCTTGGGGTCATCATGGCTGGAATGTTGCTCATCCTTTCATTGGTGTCGACCGCCACCTTAGCTGCGATGAAAAAGCATTTGCCTGAGTGGCTGCCTTATTCTGGCAATTTTCTTCTGGGCATTGAATTCTGTCTCACGCTTGTACTTGTGACCTTGGTGTGCGCGATGATTTTCAAATTTCTTCCCGAGGCGCGCGTGCTTTGGCGCTATGTGTGGCTGGGAGCCTTCGGTACGGCCTTGATGTTTTCCCTCGGGAAACTTGGCATGGGCCTTTATCTTGGTTGGCTGAGCGCCGGATCTCTGTATGGGGCCATGTCGTCTTTCATGATCCTCCTGCTCTGGATGTATTACTCCGCGCAGGTGCTGGTGCTCGGCGCTTATTTCACCGAGATGACCAGTCGGATCCATGGCGGTAAAATGGACTGATCTTCATTGCTCGTGTGCGACTTCATGCTTGAGGCCTTTTGTTAGTGTTCATAATGTGCTTTATGCTTAAAATCTTAGCTTGTGCCAGCGTATCATCCTTTTTGTTGGGCGCCTCTTTGCGTGCGGAGTCTGAGATGGCGGCGAGCGTGGACATTCTTCTCGATGCGCCTAAGTGCTGGGATTTGACGCCTGAGGGTTTTGAAAAACATTTCGAAGCCATTCATCCGAAGTTGTTCCAATGGATCACCAGCGATCGCACGCGTGCGAAATTGAGTCGAGCCCTTTACTCCGATGCTGAGATCAAACTTTCTGCATTCAATGGCGCGGTTCCCTTGGAGGAGGTGGTCGTGGATTTTGCTGGTGGACGACTCAATCTCGTGACGCTGTCGATTTTCAACCGTGGCGATGCGGGTGAGATCAATGAGGCTGATTTCAAAAATCGCCACATGGCTACGGGCAAGGCGATGGGTTTGAAGCTCAATGCGAAACCATCATCGCGACCCGCAAATCGTCAGCAAGGGCTTTTGACCGAGGGCTATGCCTGGTCATCGCCTGCGGGCATGGCAATGTTGGAAATCAATGAAGGTGCTATGAGCGGATCCGCGCGTGAGTTTCTTCGTCTGAGGATGGCGCGTCCGGATGCTGAAGGGGCCTTGGCGGCGGGCATGAAAAGTAGTGGTGCGGCGGTGGCGTCGAGGCTGAGTGAGTTGCCGCGTAATGTGACGCGCGATGAAAAGGGCAATGTTTTCATTCGCAGCCTGCCAATGGTGGATCAGGGCAACAAAGGCTATTGCCTGCCGGCATCGACGCAGCGGATTTTCGAGTACTATGGCATTGGTGCCGATATGCACCAGATCGCGCAGGTGGCCGAATCGGATCCCAGCAAAGGCACCAGCGCCCTGTCGATGGCCAAGGAACTGGATCGCATCGATTTCCGATTCAAAACCCGCTTGGTTGTCATGGCCATGATGTCCGATCGGGACTTGGTCGAGGTGGAAGTAAAAAAGGGTGAGTATCTGGTTGGCAATGCGGTGGATG
>JBEEOX010000035.1:0-9753 GCA_041191425.1 Verrucomicrobiota bacterium
AAGGCGTGCTGCTCACCGGCGCATTGAAACTCCTCGGCCCGATCTACTTGGTGATCCCCGGCATCGTCGCCTACCACCTTTATGCCA
The DNA here is from genome assembly GCA_041191425.1 of Verrucomicrobiota bacterium. GTDB lineage: Bacteria > Verrucomicrobiota > Verrucomicrobiia > Verrucomicrobiales > Akkermansiaceae > Luteolibacter. The sequence goes on from JBEEOX010000035.1 coordinate 88, forward strand.
ACCAAGGCGTGAGAGCGGATCAAGCCTACGGCAAATTGGTGTTTGATCTGCTGCCTGCCCCGCTGGTCGGTTTCTTTGCCGCCGTCATGGTGGGTGCGATTTTGAGCTCCTTCAATGCGGCGCTCAACAGCACCTCCGCCTTGTTCAGCATCGGGCTTTACCGCCATGTCATCAACCCGAAGGGCAGCGAAAAGCAAATGGTGAATGCTGCGAAAATCTTTGTGGTAGTGACTGCGATTGCCGCGATGTTGATTGCCCCTCTCCTCGCGGGCCAAGAGAGCATTTTCAAATACCTTCAAAAAATGAACGGCATCTACTTCATTCCGATCTTCGCCGTGGTGGTGGTCGGCATGCTGAATCGCCGCGTGCCCGCGATCGCCGGCAGTATTGGCTTGTTGCTCGGCGTGATCGTCATCGCGTTGGGATACTTCTTACCGGGCAAGATGAGCCCGATGGCGCTCATGGGCATACACGAGTTCCACTTCCTTGGCGTCGTCTTCGCCTTGCTGGTGATCGTGATGCTTGCCATCGGCGCTGCCAAGCCACGCGAAACACCATGGGAATTGACCAGCAGCAATACGATCGACATGACTCCGTGGAAAAATGCCAAGTGGGCAAGCCTTGGACTCATCGCCATCGTTCTTGCCATCTACATCGGATTCGCCCGCTGAATCGTTCCAAATACCATCTCCAAATCATGCGGCGTCACGATCGCACGCATGCGTTTTCCCACTGACATGAAAATCACCTGTTTCACCGGCGGTATGGTGCAAACCAACGGCTACCTTTTGGAAACCAATGACGGCAATTTGCTCATCGACGCACCCGAAGGTGTTGATGAGTGGCTTGAAGAAAAAGGCCTGAGCGTTGATGCCTTGCTGCTTACCCATCAGCACTACGACCATGTGACGGATGCCGCGGCTCTTCAGAAAAAAGGAATCAAGGTTCATGCGTTCTCCCCTTACTCACCCGCCCTAACCCTTGAGCAAGCCGCACGCGCCTGGGGCATGCCCATCGCGATCAAGCCATTTGATGTCGATTCACGCATCGATGTCAGCGCGCCTCTCAAAATCTGCGGCATCGAAATTCACTGTCGTCATGTCCCGGGGCATTCCACCGATTCGGTGACCTTTTACCTCCCGCAGGAAAATGTCCTTTTTGCCGGCGACACGCTTTTTGCTGGGTCGATTGGTCGCACCGACCTTCCCGAAGGCAGCACGACACAACTGATTGAAGGCATTCGCAGACACCTCTTGACGCTACCACCGCAAACCACCGTACTTTCAGGACACGGACCGCAAACGACCATCGGGAACGAACTCGCACACAATCCCTTTCTGACCTGAATCCATCGGAGAAATGACCAAGTTCCGCCCTTGCATCGACCTTCACCAAGGTCTCGTGAAACAAATCGTCGGAGGCACGCTTCGCGACGGTTCACAACCTGCGGAAAATTTCGTCTCAGAAAAATCACCCGCGTGGTTTGCCGAAACATTTCGTCGCGATGCTGTCAGCGGAGGTCATGTGATCATGCTCGGCCCCGGCAACGAACAGGCCGCGAAGGAAGCGCTCGTCGCATGGCCCGGCGGACTGCAAATCGGTGGCGGCATCAACGCGAGCAACGCACGCGCATGGCTCGATGCCGGTGCCAGTCATGTGATCGTCACCTCCGCGTTGTTTGATGCATCAGGAAAATTTTTGCCGCAGGCTCTGGAAGTAATCAGTCAATCCTGCGGCGCCAAAAATTTGGTGATCGATCTCTCGTGCCGCCGCAGTGCCGATGGCTGGATCGTCGCGATGAACCGCTGGCAGACGCTCACGGATCTTTCAGTGACCCATGCCACGCTCGATCAACTCGCACCGCATTGCGCGGAGTTTCTCATCCACGCCGCCGATGTGGAAGGCCTGCGCGGCGGAATCGACCGTGAACTCGTCAAGTTGCTCGGCAGCTGGGGGAAAATTCCGATCACCTACGCCGGTGGAGCTGCATCAATGGACGACCTCCTCGCGGTCGATGCCGCAAGCGGTGGACGCATCGACATCACGGTCGGCAGCGCGCTCGATCTCTTTGGTGGTGATCAGCTCCGCTACGAAGACCTCGTCGCATGGAACCGCCGCTCGGCCTAGAATTGCCCGAATGCGGTTGCAGAACGCCATGCTTCATTCCTATCCTCTGCCTGTGGCACAGGGACACCCGATCGCAAGCAATGATGATGTGGCGGCAAACCGCAAATTTCTGCGTTCGGTTTTTCACTCCATGCTCCGCGCGCGTCTGCTGGAAAACAAACTTTCCAGCCTCTACAAGGCGGGAAAAATTGTCGGAGGCGTCTATCTTGGTAAGGGCCAGGAAGCGGTCAGCGCCACGCTCGGCACCGCGCTGATCCCGGGTCAGGATTTCTTTGCCCCTCTCATTCGCGATCAGGCCGGTCGCACTGCCTTCGGTGAACCACTCATCGACTGCACCCGCACCTATCTCGGCTCGGCTTCCGGCCCGATGCGCGGACGTGATGGCAACATCCACCGTGGTCGTCCAACGATGGGCATGCCTGCGATGATCTCTCATCTCGGCGCACAGGTACCGGTGATCGCCGGCATGCTTTTTGCCAAACGCCTTCAGGGCACACTGGACGGACGGGTCGGAGCCACCTGCGTCGGCGATGGAGCAACCTCGACCGGTGCCTTTCATGAAGGGCTCAACCTCGCAGCAGTGGAAAAACTTCCGATGGTCGTGATCGTCGCGAACAACCAGTTTGCTTACTCGACCCCCAACACGCGGCAATTTGCTTGTCACGATTTGGTCGAAAAAGCGCGTGGCTATGGCATTGGCGGATTCGCTGTCGATGGCACTGATTTGCTCGCCTGCGCCTCAGTCATCACCGAAGCGGTGCGCCGCGCCCGCGAAGGCCGCGGACCGCAAATGGTGGTGGCTCATTTGCTGCGACTCTCCGGTCACGGTGAACACGACGATGGCTCTTATGTGCCTCGCGAAAATCGCGAGGATCACTACGGCCGCGACTGCATCGACATCGCCACGCGCCAGCTTATCGATCACGGACTCGCCACCGAGGAGGAAATTCAATCATGGCACCAACAATTTGCGGATGAAGTGCAACGCGCAGTCGCGCAAGCCCAGCAGGAAGCTGTGCCCGATCCCTACCGCGAGGACTGGTCAGCGCTTTCGAATCGCTCGAGCGCTTCATCGAATCAACATTCCAACCTGGCACAACTATCGTGAGCGTCACCTACATCGATGCCATTCGTGAAGCTCAGGAAACCCTCCTGCGAGAAGATCCTCGCGTGTTCCTTTACGGACAAGACATCGCAACCTTCGGCGGCGCCTTCAAGGCCACCAAGGGACTTGCCGAAGCATTTCCAAACCGCGTTTTCGACAGCCCGATTTCCGAAGACGCAATGATCGGACTCGCAGTCGGTGCCGCCATCGAAGGCATGCGCCCGATCATTGAGATGCAGTTCGCCGATTTCTCATCGATTGCCTTCAACCAAATCGTCAATCAGGCCGCCACCCACTTCTACCGCACTGGTGTGCCGATCCCGATCACCGTGCGTCTGCCCTCCGGCGGCACTCCCGGCTCCGGCCCCTTCCACAGTCAAAGCATGGAGGGCATCTACGCGCAGTACCCGGGACTCGTTGTGCTCACACCCGCCTCGGTCTCCGATGCCTACCACATGCTCATCGATGCGGTCGCGCTCGATGACCCGGTCGTTTTCTGCGAGCACAAATTTCTCTACCGTTGGCTCAAGGCAAAATCGATTCAGAACGATCACCTGCCGATCGGCCAAGCCCGCATCGTTCGCCCCGGCAAACACGCCACAGTCGTCGCTTACAGCGCGATGGTTCACGAAGCGGTCCGCGCCGCCGAACGCCTGCACGAAGACGGTTGGGAAATTGAAGTGGTCGACCTCCGTTCGGTGAAACCGCTCGACATGGACACGGTGCTCGCATCGGTCGCACGCACCGGCCGCCTGCTTGCAGTCGGCGAGGCCTTCCCATGGGGCGGCGTCACCGCCGAAGTCGTCGCTCGCACGGTCAGCGAAGGCTTCCACCTGCTCGACGCCCCACCTCAACGCCTCAACTCGCGCGACACACCCGTGCCCTATCACCCAAAACTCTGGGCCGCGCACCGCCCGACACCGGAATCAATCCAAGAAGCCCTTCGCAAACTTCTCAATTTTTAAACCTGCGCACTTTAAAAACCAAACTCAACCACGCACGCCATGCCAACCGTCCCGATCCTGATGCCTCAACTCGGCGAATCCATCGCCGAGGCCACCGTCATCCGCCTCGGATTCAAGGTCGGCGATGCCGTCCGCGCCGATCAGGAAATCATCGAGGTTGAAACGAACAAGGCAGTGATGGGCGTCACGACGCTATGCGATGGAGTCATCGCCGAAATTCGCGCCAAGGAAGGAGTCTCGTACTCGGTTGGCTCGCTGCTCGGCTTGCTTGAGGTCACCGAAGAAGAAGTCGCGCGCACCGGCGTCGACACACTCGAATCGCTCGGCGAAAACCGCGGTCAGGCAAATCAAAACGAAGCTCAAAACCCGCAAGCCGAAGCCAATCTGCACTTCGCGCTCGATGAATCCGACGCCTACGAGGAAGCGCCCGCCATCGAACCGAATGTGAAAGGCCTGCCGGTGCCCACCGGCACGATGGGTGCCCATTACATTTCCCCGCGCATGCGCGCACGCATGGACGATCTCGGTCTGCGCGAGGCAGACATCTCGGCTGTCGCCGGTACTGGTGCCGGTGGCCGCGTGACAGTCGCCGACCTTGAACGCTTCCTCGATTACCTCGACGCATGGCCCAGCGTTTCAGCATCGCCGATGCGTCTCGCCGTCGCGGATGCAATGCGCCGCAGTTGGACCCGACCACTCGCCACCGTTGGTCTTCCCACTTTGCTCGACCGTGTGCTCGAGCACCGCCGCAGCCACACACCAAAACCCGGGCTCACGCTTTATCTCCTGCGCGCCTTCGCGCTCGCGCTGACCGAAAATCCCGCCACCGCCGGATACCTGATCGGCGACAAGATCGTCCACCCGCGCTCATTCGACATCGGCGTCGCCGTGCAAGTCGATGATGGTGTGCTCGTGCCGGTCGTGCGCATGGTCGATCAAAAACCGCTGCGTGATCTCATCGCCGAGTACGATGACCTCGTCGATCGCTCGCGCCGCCGTCGACTTTCCGAAGCCGACTGCAAGGGCGGCATCGCCACCGTCACCAACTTTGGCACCTTTGGCCTCACCACTGGTACGCCCATTCCTCTGCCCAACGAAACCCTCATTCTCGGCCTCGGTGCAGGTGTGAAAAAACCGGTCTGGAGCGATCAAACAGAAACCTTCCTTCCTGCTACCACCGCCGACATTTTCCTTACCTTTGATCACCGCGTGGTCGATGGCGGCGGCGCCGGTATCCTGCTCCAACGCGTCTCACAACTCCTCCAACAACCGGAGCTTCTTTGATCAATCCTTGATCCTTCTCATGCCGCACCAAGCCTTGATGAGCATGGCGTAGACACGAACCCGCGGCACTTTCACGCCAGCTTTGAGCTCGTCCCAAGTGATGTTTTTCATCAAGTCCAGCGTTGCCTTGGCAAGCATCGCCGGCATCACGCTCGCTACCTGCAATCGACGCGTGGTCAACAACGACGCATAGCGAAAACCATCATTGATCCACCATTCCGCCCCTTCGATCCATCGGCGATGACACGCCATGATTTCGTCACGATCGACGGAATCATTCACCGGTAAATAACAACGCCCTTGCGCGAGATCTTTGGGCAAATCGCGCAGGATGTTGACCAATTGCAAACCCTTGCCGCAATGCACCGCGAGGCTGATCATTTCATTTTCATCGCTTGATGAAAATTGCTCCCCCATCGTGAGATACCCGAGCTTGGTCCAAAATTCCCCCACACATCCCGCCACCCGCCACGCATAATCCTCCAACTCGGCATCATCCTTCAAGGCCAGCGGCACCAAGCCACCCGACGATGAAAATCTCCGCAAGTCGAGACGCTGACCCCCAATGATCGTGGTGACCACCTCGCGCACGAGAGTCGCCTCGGCCACCGGCAAATTGCGCAGCCCCAAAAGGCAATCACCGACCGCCTCAAGCAATCGCCGCTCGCGCGGATCGGTCACGGCATTGAGCACCCGCATCGACCAACGGGGCGCCCCACCGCCGTCCATCACCGCCCGCTCGAATTCATTCAAACATTCCAGGCTCTGGCCCACCCCCAATGCCAAGCTGTCAGCAAGGGTGTCACTGGTCCGCGCCAACAAATACCCAAGCCCCGCCGCCTCGCGCATCGGTCCGGGCAGCAAACGCAGGCTCAGATAAAATGACCTCGACACGCCCTTCAACAATCGCCTGTCAACCATCCTTCGCACTGCTTCCAGCCTAGCATCCGCGGCCCCTGCCGCAAGCCCGTAGCCCCAGGCCGTATTACGGATTGCCCTTTGATGAAATTTTGCCTACAGACTCAAATCACAAAGCTTGAGCCCCCTTTGCGGATGCCGGGTGATTCAAAATGAATATTTCCGATCAAATCACGTCCAACAAGAGCCTGCTCCCTCAAGAGTCGGAGGTTTCGGACGCTTTTTCGGATCCCCACGATGAGGATTGGGCATACGTCACCAAGGCCCAGCAGGGGGACCTTCGCGCCTACGACGCATTGGTCACCCGCCACCGGGGCCGCATATTCGCCATGATCCGCAACATGATCCACAACGAAGCCGATGCATGGGACCTCTCCCAGGAGGTCTTCATCAAGGCATGGCACGCGCTTCCTCGCTTCGAGGCCAAGGCACGCTTTTCGACATGGCTCTACCGCATCGCCCACAACGCGGTCTACGACTGGACCCGCAAACGCCGAATCGAAAGCGCCGGCGAGCTCGACGACGCGATCCTCAGCCGCGACCGCATTGATCCATCCTCGGCCACCACCCCGAGCATGAATGAGTCGCCCGACGACTCGCTCGCCAATGGCGAATTGCGCGTGAAAATCGAGTACGCCCTCGGCAAACTTTCCGCCGAACACCGCCAGGTCGTGATCCTCAAGGATGTCCAAGGGCTTTCTTACAAGGAAATTTCCAGCATCATGGACAGCACGCTTGGCACCGTGATGAGCCGACTCCACTACGCCCGACAAAAACTCCAAACCTTGCTCAAAGATGAATACGCCGCCTGATGATGCCATGCTGGCCCTCTGGTTGGAGGACGAACTCGAAGGCGAGGACTTCGCCAAGGTCGAAGCGTGGGCGCAATCGCAGCCGGATCAACTCGCTATGCGCGAGTCGGCCCGCCGATGGAAAGCGATGATCAATTCCGGCATCCCGGCCACCGAGGAGCCACCCTACGCGGATTTCTTCAACGCTCGCATCGCCCGCAGCATCCGCCAACAACAAGCACAACAACCCTCCGAAGCAAAACCGGCAAGCATCATCCCTTTCTGGCAAAAATTTGCCCGACCACTCGCCGCCTGCGCCGGCATCGCCCTCGCATTCTGGCTCGGCATGCACTCGCGCTCAATCCCGGTCGTGGACACGATCGCAGAAATGACCGCCATCGGCGAAATGGAACAACTCGCCGACGCAAGCGACGACCTTCCCGCCACGGTTTACACCCCAGTGAACGGCGTCAGTGCCGAATGCTTCGAAAGCGACGATGCCTACGCCACGGTCGTCATACTCGAGGGACTCGCGGCCATACCGGACGCCATCGACTTAACGAGGCATACCGCCGTCAACGAAACCCCGCGCGAGATCGACTCAACCGTGCACGCCGAAATGCCCGCCGATCAGGCACCGAAACCATGAGCTCACTTTTTCAAAAGCTGATCACCGCGTTGCTGTTTCTCGCCATCCACGGCGGGCTGCAGGCCATTGAGGATCCGGGCCGCACCCGCATCGCTAAACTTCACATCACCGTATATCACGCGACCGATGGCGATCCGAACCTTGCAGGACCAAGCGCGCTGCCCGTGCCGCACATGACCAGCTCGCGCTTCGACAGCGAAGAAGAACTTCGCTTCAAACATTATCGACGAATAGGACATGACACGATCCCCCTGCTCCGCAGTTACGAAAGCTGGTCGAAGCCACTCGAAGCGTCCGATGTGATGGAGCTTCGCGTCGAAGCCCAAGGGCAACCAACGAAAAAATCGGCACATCTCGACCTCGAATTGTGGCTGAGCCGAGATAAAGTCCTCAAGATGGATGCAAAGCTCGAGGATAAGAAACCGCTCTATGTCCTTGGCCCCGAGTGGCGTGACGGGCGAATCATCATCGCCATCGAGCTTGCGGCACACAGAGGGCGGCGTTAGGACTGTAGCATGATTCGCATCGCCTGCATCCTGCTGGCCTTTCTAACGGCCGCTCATTCAGCACCACTGGAGTTTGCCGAAACTCTGCGCGAAGTTCACGCCCCTGCCGACGCAAAAACCGTCACCACGGATTTCACTTTCACCAACCGCTCCGACAAGCCGGTCATCATCTCGCGATACGAATCCGCCTGCTCGTGCATGAAGGTCGAAATCAGCGATGCCAAACTGCGCTACGCCCCAGGTGAATCGGGCATCATCCGCGCGGAATTCGACATGGGAAATTTCTCCGGCGAAGTCGACAAGACCATTGCCATCTGGCTCGACGGCGATGCAAAGGACAAACCCTCCATCACCCTCACCGCACGCGTCCACATTCCGGTGATCATCAACATTGAATCAAAAACTGTGAAGTGGCCGCTCAACGGCAAAGCGAACCCGCAAACCATCGCCATCACGATGCACGACACCAAGCCGGTCCGCATCACCAAGGTCAGCAGCTCATCGGAAAATTTCCGCCATGAACTCAAAACCATCGCGGATGGGAAATCTTACGAACTCGTCGTGACACCACTCAACCTGAGCACACCCGCGCTCGCCATCTTTCGCATCGAAACCGATTGCAGGCTCTCGAATCACAAAGTCCAACAGGCCTTTGCGGTTATCCGCTGATTCCACTTCGCCTGACGCCCATACACTCATGAGGACCGGCACCCAACTGGCAATCATTGCCATCATTTCACTCGCCGCCGCCGGTCTCACCTACTTGGTCAAAGGCCTGCCTGCCCGCAGTCATCACTGCGACCCCAGCACCCGCAAGGCGGATGAAATTTGCCTCAGCGAAATTGCTGATCCCAGTGATGTCCTCTGGGTCGACGCCCGCTCCCGCGCGGCATGGCAAAAAAACGGGTTACCCGAATCCATCTTGTGGAACCTCGACCCTGCAGAGGACATGCTGGCATTCGAAACAGCGAACGCCGAGAAAATCGCATCCGCACAAATGGTGGTCATCTACTGCGGCGACGAAAACTGCGGAATCAGCCGTCAGGTCGCAGAACGCATTCGCCAACTCAACCTCGGGCCGCAAATCTCAGTCCTCAACGGCGGCTGGCGCCCGCTCAAGGAGGCGGGGATGGTGGAAGACTAGTCGATACCCACTCAAATCCCACTTTCCACTTTCCTGAGGCGGTCTTGGATCCTACTTTGCCGCCGCGATGAGCAGTTGTGGCCCGAAAATGAGAATGGATCCTGGATTGCACCGGGACAAAAAACCCTCATGGATCAAGGTCAGGCTCCCAAGCAACCCAGTTTTCTGGTCGACCAA
>JBEEOX010000036.1:0-9732 GCA_041191425.1 Verrucomicrobiota bacterium
TCACGGTGCGATTTGGTTTGTTGGGTTCACGGATTTCGAAGCCGATCGTTTTGCCCTCGTTGAGTTGGAGCATGAGTCCGGATGACACGGGATCGTTGCGATACGCCTGCTCGAGGATTTGAAATTTTGCTTTGCCTGCAGGGTCGCGCAGAATGACTGAATCGGTTTCTGCTTGAGCGGTCATGCCCGAGAAGCGGGCCTCGTTGATCCCTGCCTTGAGTTCGAGCGGCACCGAGTCGCGAACGACAGCAAACCCCTGATTGTAGATCGTGAGCGACGGCTCGGCATGGACTGGCAGCATCGCGGCGGCCAGAGGGGGTAACAATCGAAGCGACATCGTGGTGGATGGATTCATTTTCATGAGGTCCAACACTCAACGCCAATTCCTTGGAAATTGCCATCCATTTTGCCGTAGGGTCCTGAGTTCGCGTGGCAGGAAACATGGATACATGCCTCTTTGTGGGGGAAATTGGGCCAATTTCGCATCAACTCGCCGCTTTACAAGCCCCAGCGAGCCCCCCATATTGCCGCTCCATGACTCTTGCCGCAATCGATTGGCTCTCCATCAGCATCAACCTCTTGCTGGTGATTTTCGTGATTGTTAGCCTTCTGATGACCCTGCTCATTTTGATGCAGCGTCCGAAACAAGAAGGTTTGGGTGCGGCCTTTGGCGGCGGCGTGACGGATCAGGTTTTTGGTGCGCGCACGACCAATGTTCTTCAGCGCGGGACGGTCTATCTCGGATCGTTGTTTTTCCTGCTGAGCCTCACCCTTGCGGTGTTGATCGGTCACAAAAATCAAAAGACCACGCTCGTGGCTCCGAAAAAAGAGGTCAAGGAAACGGTTGAGGAAAAAGCCGTCGTTCCTGCTCCAGCAGCGCCGGCGTCTCCAGCAGCACCAGCGGCTCCGGAAATTCCTGCGGCTCCTGCTGAGGCAAATGCTCCTGCGGCACCTGCCAATCAAGCGCCTGCGGAACTTGCGCCGACCCCAGCGCCCGTCGCGCCTGAAGCACCGAAGTCGGAATCTTCAGAAAAATCGGATCAACCTTAACGCTTCACTGGCGTGAAGGCACTTGATGACGAGCGACCCAACCAGCCGGTGTGGGCGCGACAAGATGCCTTTCCAACTGCACCGCCCGCATGGGGCTGGATGGATTACAAAGGCGGCTTGCATGCTTGCGAGTCTGAGGAGGCCCTGATCGCGGCGATCGATGGTGATCGCAATGCGGCGATGGCGCTCGTGTGGAGCCCCTCTTCTCCTCACATGGTTTTGCCAGAGGAGTTGCGTGGTGCGACAGCGGCGGTGCTGCATTCGAGGCGTGAGCTTGCGGCGCTGAACCTGTCCGATGCGCGTGACAAAATCCGGTGGTTCAGTTTTCTCGCAGGTGGTCTTGCGGCTTATCTGGTTTATCGTGCGTGGTCGATAGCGCCGACCGATGCGATCTTTGCGCGCATTGAGTTTTCCTTGCGCGCTTTGGCTTCCTCGGTGTCGATGGGCTTGGCCTTGCTGATGTGGTTGGTGTTCGGGTTCATCCCCTGGTATCAGTCGCGCAAGCGGGTGAAGGAGCTTGATCGCTGGACTGCAGGCGATGTTGCGGCGGCAGTGCCGGTCTTGAGATTTGAAACATGGCTGGAAATGCAAAAAGCACCAGCAACGCGGTTTTTGTTGGGGCTCATTGCCTTGGTGGGTGTGGCGCAGTTGCTACCGGGAAATTCGATTTTGGCAGCGGGTTTGATGAAAGATCCTGCGCATCGCGACTGGTGGCGTTTGCTCACCTCGCCGTTGATGCATGGCAACCTCATTCACTTCATGTTGAATGCCGCGGCCTTGGTCTATCTTGGCAGGCGCATCGAAGTCATCGCCGGATGGCCGCATGTGTTCTTGGTCTTTCTTTTTTCCGCATGGATCGGCGGTGAGTGTTCATTGCGATTTATCGCACTTCCCTCAGTCGGTGCCTCGGGCGGCTTGATGGGATGGCTTGGCTTTCTGATGGTTTTCGAATCGCTGCATGGCCGACTCGTGCCGATCAAAGCTCGTCGGCGTTTGCTGGCAGGCATTCTCCTCACCGGCCTAATCGGCTTGATCGGCTTTCGCTTCATTGACAACGCGGCGCACCTTGGTGGCTTGGTCGCAGGATTGATTTACGCGTTGATCGTATTTCCGAAATCCGCCTCGGCCGCGCGTCCGCGTCCTACATGGAGCGATCGCATTGCGGGTGTGCTTGCTGCGATGGTTTTGATTTTTGCATCGATGATTGCCATATGGAAAATCATCGTCGCATTCGGATGAGTCGTTTATTTTTTCGAATCATGAAATCCGTTTTGAGCCTCGTTTGCTTTTGCATCATTCTATTTTGCGCGTCTTCAGCATTTGCCAACGCGGTGGATCCGGCGGTGATGGAAAAGGGCAAGGTGCAGTTCATGATGTGCGCCGCCTGTCATGGTCAGCAAGGCGAGGGGACCGCGGCTGCACCACCGCTCGCTGGTTCCGAGTGGGTGATGGGTCCCGTAGAAAATCTCATTCGCATTCAGCTTCGCGGACTGCGTGGGCCAATCAAGGTCAAGGGTCGAGAGTATGACATCGCCGGAGGCATGGCGCCGATGGCCTATCAAAGTGACGATCAAATCGCGGCGGCGCTTACTTATGTGCGTCAATCGCTCGGCAACAACGCCTCGGCGATCGAACCGGCGCAGGTGGCGGCCTTGCGTTGGGAGGTGGGCAAGCCGCAATTGACGGTCGCGGAGTTGATCATGCCCGAGGGCCTGACGGCTGCCACAAGCATGCCGGCGTCTTCATCGAACAAGTATGCGAATCTCAACGAAGCGAAACCATTTCCGCGGTGGGCGGTGATCGGCATCATTGCCGCGTTCTTGGCAGGCCTGGGGCTGTGGCTCGCGAAGTCGAAGTGAAATTTTTTTCCTCGCGCGAGGCTTTGGAAAAATCAGCGAATTTTTTCGATAAGCCCCTCGCTTTCGATGAACACCGATGAGAGTTCGGATTTTGATTCGATGAATGATGCGAGTTCATCCGGCTCAATGAGCATGAGTGTGGTCGACCACACCTCGGCGCGCGCTGCGTCACCGGCTTTGACCCAAACTCGGGTGCAGCGTTGTTTTGGCATCGCGTGCATACCATGCGGGTGGATGATGTGATCGCCTTGGATCGTGATGCCTGATGCGCTGAGTGCTTCAGCGCAGATCTCGATACGCTGGCTTTGCGTGGTCCCTTGGATGTCGATCGGCCATGGGTTCGTGCCGATGGCGAGGATCGAGCTGGCGCCGGCATTGAGCAAGGCGTCGCGCACTCCCCAGTCTTCGAGCATTGCGCGAAGTTGATCGAGGGCGAAACCTTTGCCGATGCCGCCGAGATCGATTTCGCGTCCGGCCTCGACGCAGGTGATCGCCGGCGCGTCGGGATGAATCGAGAGCGTGCCGCTGATCGGCGGGGCTGCGTCGCTTGAGCTTGATTTGCGGTGCTCGATTGCGGTGCCGAGTGTAATGTCGAAAAGTCCGCCTGTTTGTGCATTGGCTTCGAGTGCGAGCATGAGGCATTGGTGGGTTGCCTCGTTGAGGAAAAGTGTTTCACCGCTTTGCATGCGGTTGATGCGCCAGACATCACTGCCTTCTCTGAAGCGACTCAATCGCGCTTCAAGCGCGTCGATTTGATCAAAGCACTCGCGAGCGATGCCTCGCGCGGTGGACTCCTCCATCCCGCGAATGCGCACGCCGAACGTCGTGTTCATTGCGTCGTGTGTGAAATGGCGCGCGTCGATGATGGGATGCGGTGAATTCATTTCGGATCGTGTTGCATCCAGATTTGCCAGAGATCGCGTTGGACGAAAAGCATCACCGGCACGCCGGCGCGAAGCCCGCGCGGCAGGGCTTGATGCGTGGCTTCGAGTTGTTTGGCGACCGCTTCGGCGTGCTCTGGCATGGCGAGTACGATAGGCATGGTGGTGAGGTTGGCTGGCGGATTTGGCCAGTAGCCGGCTTTTTCAAACGATCGCAACACCCATGGCAAAGGCCAGTAGCCGTTGCCGATGACTGCAATCGGTTCGATCGATCGCTGAGGATCGGCGGCTTGGAGTTCTTTGAGCCATGGCTCCAAATTTTCGATGTCTAGTCGCGTTGGAACATAGGCGAAGGGATTGCGTTCGTCTGAGGCAAGTCTGCCAATCGCGTGACGCGATTGCATGGTTTGAGTCACGACGGCGAAGAGGGCGAGGGCGCTGATCCATGCCTTGGCGAATTTGGATCGGCTTGAAAATTCGGCGAGTGAAAATCCGGCGAGCAGGCAGACTTGCGCCCATGGCAGACAGGCAAGCCACGGGTTTTTGTAGCGGATGATGCTGTAGGCCAAGGCGTGAAGAATTGCGCTAATCGCGATGAAGCGGATCACCTTTGCTTGTTTGGGTGGATTCTTGCCAAAGGCGTGAACGCAGGCCGTTGCGGCGAGCAGAAGCACGGGCGTTCCGAACCACCAGACGCCGCCGGACTTGATGGGCATTGCAAAGAGCTTGGCGTAATAGTTGAATGGTTTGTGGTGACCTTCGCTTGTCTCATACACGAAAAAAGTGCGAACCGCATCGAGCATGCCGCGCGGATCGCGAAATGCATCGGTGTAAAAAAATGCGGCGGTGATCATCGCAGTCGTTCCCGCGATTGCGGCGCGAGCGCGGTGTTGGATCCATAGCTCGCGAAGCGTTGTTCGCGATGGTATGCCTTTTTTAAAACAAAGCAAAGCGCCCGCTGCCGACCATGCGGCGAGACTGATGACAAAAGTTTCTTTCGTCGCAAACATGAGCCCGATGCATGCTCCAATGATGATCGCCGGTGCGCGGTGTGCCAGTGCGAGCATGGCAGCGATACCGAAAAGCGTGAGCAGCATTTCGTGGATAAACATGCGGCTGTAATAAACGAGCAAGGGTGAGCTCGCTAAGAGCGCGGCCGCAAACAGGGCGCTGGCATTGCCGACGCGTTTGCGCCAAAAAAATGGCAGCAGCACGAGCAGAGATCCGGCAATGGCGGGAAGGATGCGCAGCGTGCCTTTGCTCATTTTGCTCCACGAATTTTCTCCGCGCCACTGACAGATCGTCATCGCAAGTCTGCTTTGGATTGGGCCATGATAGTGGGTCGGATCAAAGCCCGTGCCGCCCGATTCCATGCGTTGGGCGGTGATGCGCGCGCCAGTGGCTTCATCGGCATGGATCGGTCGCTTGGCGAGGTCTTCGAAGCGCAGAAAGACGGCAACCGCGAGGATCGAAATCCAGCAGAGGGCCGCTTTGAAATGGAGATGCGGAAGCATGGTCGATCAGGCGGATGCGATAAAAGATTCCCCACCCATGCAATGTTATTCTAGATAGCTCCATGCCGGATGCCAGCCATGAAATCGTGTTGGTGACACCCGTGTGGAATGATGCCGCGCGTCTTGAGGCGTTTGGTCCTGAGCTTGCAGCCGCGTTGGCATCGGCCGATTTGCCGATTCGTTGGGTGATCGCCGATGATGGCTCAACGAATGACGAGCAGGCGCGCCTGATCGCATTGCATGAGAAATTTTCACAAATTTACCCTCAAGTTTCTTTGCATCATGCGCGTGAACATCGCGGCAAGGGATCGGTGATTCGAGAGGCATGGGCCTTGATGCCCGATGCGGCTTGTTTCGCGTTTGTCGATGCCGATGGCAGTGTTTCGGCGTGCGATCTGATGGGCTTGTTGCGCACAGCGCTTGATGCGCGCGTATCGGTGCTCGGTGTTCGCAGGTCAACGGCATCGACACGCGTTGAGATGGGCGCTTGGCGTGGCCTGGTGCATCGGGCTTATCGCCGGCTCGTGCGTGTGATGCTGGATTTGCACAGCGACGATCCACAATGCGGCGTGAAGGTGATTTTTGGAAATGACTACCGTCGGGTGGTTGGCGGATTGCGTGAAAATGGATTTTCTTTTGATACCGAGTTGCTGACTCGGTTGACAAAAGCTGGCGGCCAATGGCGGGAGATCCCAGTGAGCTGGACGCAAAAAAAAGGAGGAAAAGTCAGGCCTTTTCGTGATGCGTGGGGCATGATGGCCGCGCTTTGGCGGCAACGTTGATAGGTGGTTAAATTTACCGAATCGGTAAAAAATAACCCTGAAATGTAAACTTTTTGTTGCTTTACGGGATACGTGGAGTTTCTTGCCCGTGCCGATTTGGTCCAGTTCAGGGTGTACGCCCGTGATGATTGAGAAAATAGCGCGCAACCCAAGCGCTCCATCAACCCACAACATTGCAGCTGCCATGACCTCGAGGAGTCTCAACAAACCGCCTCATGCCAACCGTGTAAATGCGGTTCTTGAAATCGCGCAACTGAAGCGAAAGCTTCAAAAATTTCAGCAGCTGTTTGACCATGCGCCAATCGGGCGTTTTGCGATCACTCCCGAAGGTTGCATCACAAATTTGAATCTTGCAGCTGCGACCATGCTTGGGCTCAAGCGGGAGCAGGCGGTAAGCCGCAATTTTACCGATCATCTGATGGAGGATGATCGCGCGACCTATGGAGAATTTATCGAGAGCGTTTTAATGACCGGCGAAGCCAAGTCCTGTGAGCTGCGCTTGTGCAATGGTGAGAGCAGCCTCGTTTATGTGATCCTCATGGCACACAAATTTTCGGATGAAGCCATCATTCATCTCATCGCTACGGATCAAACCCAGTTGCACCATGTTCATGGAGAGTTGGAGCACAGCGTTGAGGATTTGGATCTTAAGATCCAAAAACGCACCGGCATGTTGCGCAGCTTGGCGCGCGAGTTGACGCTCGCTGAAGAGCGCGAGCGCCGAAGAATCGCGGACTTGCTGCACGACAACTTGCAACAACTCTTGGTGGCGGTGCTACTCAACATTGGTGCCACCAAAACCAAGACCAAAGGTCGGGTGATTCCGGCGGATTTGGATGGCATTGAGCAGATGACCAAGGAATGCATCGGGATTACCCGCTCGCTCGCAGCGGAGTTGAGTCCGTCGATTTTGCATCAGTGCGGATTGGCGGCCGGCTTTGGCTGGTTGCGCGATTGGTTCAGGCAAAAATATGGTTTTGATCTTGAAGTCAGCGCGGACGAATCGCTCGTGCTCGATGAAGATATCAACATCACCATTTTCCAATGCGTGAGGGAGATTGCGTTCAACGCGGTCAAGCACTCGTCGGTCAAGTCGGCGCGACTGGTTATGAGCTGTGACGATGCTTCTATCGTGAACATTTCGATCTGTGATCAGGGCGCGGGCTTCAATCTCGATGAGTTGAATTTGCAGGATTCGTGGAAAGGTGGATTCGGACTCTTCAGTGTGCGTGAGCGGGTGGAGTTTCTCGGCGGTGTGATGTTGATCGAGTCGACGCCAGGGAAGGGGTCATGCTTTACGCTGCGTTTTTCTTTGGAGGTTCTCAAGTGCTCGCGCGTGGCGGATGGCGGCGAGAACCTTGGTTCTGATCAAGGGGTTTCGGATCGAGCTGAAAAAGAAATCGCCACTCCAGCGAGCTCGGCGCCGATCGCGCGCCAGGATGAAAGTGGTCAGCCGCGCTATCGCGTGATGCTTGCCGATGATCATACGGTGCTGCGTCAGGGTTTGGTGCGGGTCTTTCTTGATGAGCCCGACTTCGAGGTGGTGGGTGAGGCCGTCAATGGTCAGGAGGCTGTCGAGCTGGCTGGTAAGTTGAGGCCGGACATTGTGGTGATGGATTTGCAAATGCCAGTGATGTCGGGATTGGAGGCGACGAGGATCATTCGCAGGGAACTACCCGGCGTTCAGGTGATCGGTCTTTCCATGGATTCGAACAAGGAATCCCGTCGGGCCATGCTGCGAGCGGGGGCGCTGGACCTGCTGCACAAGGGCGATTCGGCTGAGGATTTGATTACGCGGGTTCGCGAGCATTTGGCGCAAAAAGCCATGGCGTCCTCCTGTTGAAAGCGCTTGCACATCGGCGGATCCGAGCCTACTGGCACCCGCATGGCTCTCGAAACCACGCTGATTCTTTTCAAACCCGACGCGATTGAGAAAAACCTGACCGGCAAGGTCCTTGACCGATTTCAGGAACAGGGCTTCGTGATTCGCGGCATCAAGATGATGCAGCTCGACGATGCAATTTTGCGCGAACACTACGCCCATGTGTCGGACAAGCCGTTCTTTCCTGAAATCGTTGCGTTCATGAGCCGCACGCCGGTCATCGCGCTGGCGCTTGAGGGTGAGAATGCCATCAACCGCGTGCGCGACTTGCTCGGGCCGACCAATTCCAAGGCGGCACCGGCGGGCACGATTCGCGGCGATTTTGGCGATGGCATGATGACCAATGTTTGTCATGCCTCCGACTCACCCGAGGCGGCCGCCGCCGAGCTGAAGCGCTTCTTCAAGGCGGGCGAGATCTTTGCCTTCTGAGCCGAAATGGCTCGAACGCTTGTGTGATCGCGCGGGCGTGTTAGTTTTATGGCATGTGGTTTGATCTGCCGGATACCGATGCCTTGTGGCATTGGATGATCTTGGTGGTGTTCTATGCCGTGGGTGTCTTGCACATGGTGCATGCGCTGATGCATGTGCGGACCTCGCAGGGCGCGATCGCGTGGGTGCTCTCACTGTTGATGGCGCCCTTCGTGGCGATACCGCTTTACTGGTTGCTTGGTCGTCGGCGCTTTTCGCGTGAAATCGGCGGACGACGCGTCAAAGACAGTCGGCTTGCCGCACTCGCGGTTGGCATGATGGAGCGGCTGCGACGCTATGAGGTCGACATTCCCGACGATGATGCCTTTGAGCGCGCCGCCAGAATGTTGGGCGGGCTTCCATTCACGCGTGGCAATCGGCTTGAGTTGCTGATTGATGGGGAGGAAACATTCGACAGCATTTTTGAAACGATACGCTCGGCGAAAAAATATCTGTGCGTGAATTTTTTCATCGTGAAGAGCGACACGCTCGGGCTGCGTTTCCAACAGGCCTTGATCGATCGGGCGCGCGCGGGTGTGAGGGTATTTTTTCTGTTTGATGAATTCGGTTCATACAAATTGCCTGCGCCTTATTTGCGGGAGCTGAAAGCAGCTGGGGTCGAGTGCCATTCGTTTGGGGTCAATCGCTTTTGGTGGTCGCGCTTGCAGCTCAATTTTCGCAATCATCGCAAGATCGTGGTGGCGGATGGAGAGGTGGCCTTGATTGGCGGACTCAATGTCGGCGATGAGTACCTCGGGCACGATGCGAAGTTTGGCGGTTGGCGTGACACGCACCTCGCGATGCGTGGTCCCGTGGTGCAGGCGGTGCAGCTGGTATTCTTGGAAGATTGGTTTTGGGCATCCAACTCGATGCCGCAGATTGAATGGGAAACACGCCTCGAAGAAGCCGACCAGATCGCCGCTGTGATCCCGACCGGGCCTGCGGATCCTGCTGATTCGTGGCAGTTGGTGGTGGCGGAGGCGGCCAACACCTCGCGTCAGAGGCTGTGGATCGCATCGCCGTATTTCGTGCCCGACGAAGGCGTGCTCACGGCGCTGCAAGCGGCGGCGATCCGTGGCGTCGATGTGCGCATTCTCATTCCCGAGCGTCCTGATCATCTGTTGGTGTGGCTCTCGGCGTTTTCGTACTTCGAAGAATCGATTCCCTATGGGGTCAGGATTTTCCGCTACGGGCGGGGCTTTTTGCATCAGAAGGTCATGCTTATCGACCAGCGACTTGCGGCAGTTGGCAGCGCCAATCTCGACAACCGCTCGTTTCGTCTGAATTTCGAGATCA
>JBEEOX010000037.1:0-9723 GCA_041191425.1 Verrucomicrobiota bacterium
GCTTCCCATCAATCATCAATTTGTTGAACGCGATCGCCATAGCAACACACCCACCAGAAATCGCTGCGGTGCGCGTGCCACCATCTGCTTGCAACACATCGCAATCGATCCAGATGGTACGCTGACCGATTTTTTTCAAATCGACGACTGCTCTCAAAGATCGGCCAATAAGACGTTGAATCTCGGATGATCGCCCGTCGAGCTTACCTCGCGAAATGTCTCGAGGTTTGCGCTCGAGAGTCGAATAAGGAAGCATCGAATATTCAGCGGTCAACCATCCGCCCTCAACCTTTTGCGCACGCATCCACCGCGGAACATCCTCCTCGATGGTCGCGCTGCAAATGACTCGAGTGTCTCCAAATGAAACTAATACAGATCCCGTGGCATTGGAAGCCACATTGGGGATGAATGAAATCGGACGAAGTTGATTGGGTTGGCGGCCATCGGGACGTGACATGCGCCTAGTGAAGCGCAGGCGTTCACCTGCCGCAAGTCTGCATCAGGCCTCGCGAATCGCGCGGATAGCGACCGCCATATCCGCTGCGCGGAAAGTTGAAGATCCAGCCACCATCACATTCGCACCCGCTGACGCACAGGCAGCGCTCGTGGTCGCATCAATGCCACCATCGACCTCAATATGAAACGAATGTCCCTCTTGAGCCCGAAGTTTCGCGGCGGCGGAAATTTTCTCTAGCACTTCGCTCATGAAAGCCTGACCCCCAAATCCCGGAACCACGGTCATGCAAAGCAAAAGATCGATTTGATCAAAAAACGGCAGGGCTTTTTCAATCGGTGTCGATGGGTTGAGGGCAAGCCCCGCCTGCAGACCCGCTTCGCGAATTCTGCCAAGAGTTTTCGTCACATCGTGATCAGCTTCGACATGAACCGTGATGAGATCCGCGCCCGCATCGATGAACCTTTGCAGGTAGTGATCGGGTCGTGAAATCATCAAGTGCGTATCGAGAAACACCTTATTGGTTTCATTGATCGCTTGAACCACCGCAGGGCCGAATGAGATGTTGTCGACAAAATGGCCATCCATCACATCCAGATGCAACCAATCCGCGCCCGCATTCACCGCACGATCGACCTCGTCAGCAATACGCGAAAAATCCGCAGCGAGCAGCGAGGGAGCAATAATGCGTTGACGGAAATCAGCGTGGTTCACGCCACCGATTCGAACCATTGATTGGCCTGAAAGGCACGCAAAAAACTCATGCCACAGTGCCTTTTTGACAAAAATTACGCACTATTTGGATTTTGGAATGCGGATTAACATCATGCCGCGTTTGCGTTCGATCTTCATGTCGGCTTCGCTCACCGGACCTGGTAGAGCGATGGTTTGTGAATACTGGCTCATGTGCCGCATCACGGCTTTGCCGTTTTCCATTTCTTGGGTTTTTTGTGAAACTGCCTCGATCACCAGATTTTTATCGCGAATACTCACATTCACTTGATCCATGCAGCGCGCGGGCATGTAAACACGCACAACATAGTGCTCTCCCTCATCTTGCAAATCATAGGAAGAGTCGAAGGATGAATGATCCATCCAATGAGGACCTCTGGGTCCTCGCGACATTTCATCCGCTTGCTCGTGAAACATTTTGTCCATCTCACGGCCCATTCGGTGCATGTTTTCAAGCATGCGCAAATCCCAAGGATCGGTTGATTCTGGCAACTCCCTTGGTGGAACCGCATTAGATTCAGGAGAAGATTTTTTATCAGTGGGATTTTTGGCAATGCGAATGATGACAAGTTTTCGATCGGGTTGTTTTTCAATTTCAGGCTTCGCATCTGCAACCAAACCTTCAAGTGTCACACTTTGTTCATAAGCTCCCAATGCGTCATTGGCAGGCGAAGTCACACGCAAGATTCGCCCATCGATGATCGTTGCCTCCACCAATTGAATATCGCGCTCAGGCAAGTGCAATCGCATCACATAACAATCACCCTGGTCGCGAAGATCCATCGATGCGCCCGCCATTGACACTCCTCTTCTCTTCGGCATGGCATCTTTCATGCCGCTCCAAGCACGATGAAAATGCTGCGACATCTTTTCCTGAATTTCCTTAGAGCGCTCACGCAAGCGCTCGGGCATGCGTGTTTCGTTTTGGGCCGCACATGGCATCAGGGTGAACCCAAATAAACTCAAACTAACTGCGATGCATGAGACACATAAGAGGAAAGGCCGAATGGATGGGAAATATGGATTTATCATGATGATTCTGCGGCGGGGATGTGCTCCATCGCGTGAAATAGATTGCCATCAGCGGCAAAATTTCGCCACGGCGGATACTCTCTATTCCAAATCAGTAAAATCGACAGGTGGTGATTGCTTAATCCGCGTGCGCTAATCGCGAAATCATGTTATGGCTTTTGCATGATCGACGAAGCATCAGTGATTGATCTCCACAGCGATGCCTATTTCATGGGTCAGGCGCTGCGTGAGGCTCATAAGGCGTATGCGGCTGGAGAAGTGCCAGTTGGTGCGGTCGTCGCGCACGAGGGCCGAATCATCGCCCGCGCGTGGAATCAGGTCGAGACGCTCAAGGATGCCACCGCACATGCCGAAATGCTGGCGCTCACGGCCGCGCAGCAAAGTCTCGGCGATTGGCGTTTGGAAAAATGCGTCCTGTATGTGACCAAGGAGCCGTGCCCGATGTGCGCTGGGGCAATCGTCCATTGTCGGCCCGATAGAGTTGTATTTGGTTGCCCCGATCCAAAGGCGGGCGCGGCTGGCGGTTGGATCAATTTGTTGAATTCCAATCCGCCACTCAACCACCGCTGTGAAATCGTGTCGGGTGTTATGGGCGCTGAATGCCTCAACTTGCTGCAATCGTTTTTCCGCGAAGCGAGAGAGCGCAAAAAATCTGCCGGCCCATCACTCGACGAATGAGGCAATGACCGCTTGTCAAAGGGCGCGTTCTTCGGGATCGTCGCGGACATGAGATTGTTGTCATGGAATGTGAACGGCATTCGCGCGGTAATTGGCAAAGGCTTCGGAGATTTTGTTACAGCAGAAAACCCCGACATTCTTTGCCTTCAGGAAACCAAGGCGCGACCCGAACAGGTTCAGTTGCCTCTGGAGTTGGCGGGCTATCATGATTTTTGGAATTCGGCTGAAAAACCCGGTTATTCCGGCGTTGCGGTGTTTACGCGTGAACAACCGCTCGATGTGAAACTGGGCCTCGGCATTGACCGACATGATCGCGAAGGACGTGTGCTGACACTTGAGTACGCGGATTTTATTTTGGTGAATGTTTACACGCCGAATGCGCAAGACGAGCTGCGCCGACTTGATTATCGCTTGGATTGGGATGAGGCCTTTCGCGAACATCTCGTGCGTGAGGCTGCGCGCAAGCCGGTGATTTTTTGTGGCGACCTCAATGTTGCGCACCAAGAAATCGATCTTGCCCGCCCGAATGACAATCGTCGAAGCCCAGGATTTTCTGACGAGGAACGCCAAAGTTTCGGCAAGCTCTTGGATGCGGGATTTCGTGACACCTTTCGCCATCATTACCCCGACAAAACCTCGGCTTATTCTTGGTGGTCTTACCGAGCCGGAGCACGCGAGCGCAATGTCGGGTGGCGTATTGATTACTTTGGCGTTACTGACTCCTTTGTTTCCAATGTAATAGGCGCTGATATTCTGCCGCATGTGCATGGATCGGATCATTGCCCGGTTGGTATCACGCTAGGCTGATTCCTAATCTTGTCGCATCGCGTCTGGGCGCTTATGCTGTTTGTGGATGAAGGATGAATCATCGAGCACAAATTCCAGCAGATGGCGTCAGGCGGCCTTTGCGCTGATGGTTGCCGCGATTCGCTTCGTGTTTCTGGTAGCCTTTCGATTCGTTTATCGGATTCGCGCGGTACACGCTGACCGCATGCCTGTGAGCGGTGGTGCTCTGCTTTTGCCGAATCATGTGACCTTTGCCGACGCGTTTTTCCTCTCCGCTGCCAGTCCGCGTCCGATTCGCTTTGTCATGGACGAAGCTTTTATTGCTAGCTCCACCATCCGCTGGTTCACGGGTATTTTTGGCACGGTCAATATTCGTCGTGATCAACCGCTTGAAGCGATTCGCGAAGTGATCAAGGCCTTGAAAAAAGGCGAAGTCGTTTGTCTTTTTCCCGAAGGCCAACTCACTCGCACTGGCACATTATCTCCACTGCAGCGTGGCTTCGAATTGATCGCTAGCAAGGCTGGTCATCCGCTTATTCCTGTGTGGTGCGACGGATCCTGGGGATCGATTTTTTCCTACGAACGAAATCGCTATTTCAAAAAAATGCCCCGCCGGAATGTGGGAGGCATCCGCATCGCTTTTGGAGAGGCCCTCTCGCCAAAGAATGCCAACGCTCGCAGTGTGCGCGATGGCATCATGGCAGCGTCGGTCGATGCGATGGCTGAACGTTTTGCGCGCCAAAAATTTTCGCAATGTCGTGAATGGATCAATGGTCACCAAATCGGTATGATCAATGCCCTGCAACGCCATCAACCATTTCACATGCTCAAGGACGATCCCCTCATCAATGAGCTTCGTGGGATCACGCAAGGTTTTGCAAAACGGTTTCATGCGAAATTGATTATTTGCGATCACTTTGAAGCAAATGATGGACTATCATGGGTGGGTGGGGATTTTTTGCGTGAAAAAATTTTAGCTTCGCCAATTTCACCTCAAGCCTTTGCATTTTATGATTTTGGTTCACAAGCGTTGGAATCAATCGACCGCGTTAACTGCGCGCACTATCCTTGCCTTGCGATCGATAGTGTTGTGATCGCGATGTCGATGCCCGATCCGCCACCCGCCGTTGGAGTTGATCCGCAACTTGGGCATCGCGAACATTCGTGGGGCAAGTTGCTCCCAGGATGGAAATTTTCATCCATCGCCCCGCCGCGAGTGTTTGGTCCCGCTGCAGACATCGCCGGCGTTGCGTTGCCAATCGGATGCGCGCTCGATGACGAGGGCTTTCTGATTGGCGGTTGATTCAACCATGCTTTTTTGACTTGGATTGAGCAAAAACCTTGACATCAGCCCCGCAAAAGGGCTCATTTCCCTCCCCCGCGCATCGCGCAAGGCACCCGTAGCTCAATTGGATAGAGCGTCTGACTACGAATCAGAAGGTTAGGGGTTCGAGTCCCTTCGGGTGTACCACTACCAAAGTGGTAATTTAAAAATCTGCCGCACTGATCATGGCATAGCCACCATTCGACGTGTGCGCTCATTCATGAGGTGACAATCATAACGAGCAGTTCATTTATTCGGCTCTCATGATTCTGGATTCTTGAATCCCAAATCTGATCGGCCATGATGTTTGCACTGATGTCAGCTGATTCCCAACAGGACTTTGCGCTCGCATTTTTGAGCATCCTTTTCGAGGGCGCACCGTTCATTTTGCTCGGCACGCTGATCAGTGGTTTCATTGATGTCTATCTGCCACCCGGCACGATGGATCGCTTCTTGCCGCGCAACCGCAAAGGCGCCGTGCTCGTTGCGGGTTTGCTGGGTGCGGTGTTTCCCGTATGCGAGTGTGCGGTAGTCCCCGTGATTCGGCGCTTGGTGAGCAAAGGGCTGCCGGTCTCATGCGCGCTCACTTACATGCTCGCAGCACCGATCGTGAATCCGATCACTGCCCTAAGCACCTGGAAGGCATTTCAAGGTCAGAGCGCGGGAATGATGACCAGTTCGCGGATGCTGCTCGGATTTCTCCTGGCGGTTGGGGTTGGGTTGATCGTGATGCGCTTGCCGCTTGCTGCCGTGTTGAAAAAAAATCTGGTCGATTCGCTTGCGGATAAGAAATCTACTCAAGAGCCAACTTGCTGTGGTGGCCATGATCATAGCCATCATACGTATGATTCACCAAAGGCGAATGAAGGCGATCGATTGGTTTCGGCTTTTCGCTCGGCGATGAAGGATTTTGTGGATGTCGGCGTTTATTTCGCCATCGGCGTGACCATCACCGCGCTCTTCAACACGGGCATCGCACCAGGCGCCACTTGGCTTGATGGCCTGGCCACTAACACGATGGGTGCGCCAGCGGCGCTCATGTTGCTTGCCTTTATCCTCAGCCTCTGCAGCACCTCCGACGCTTTCATCGCTGCGACCTTGGACAAATTTTCATGGGGCGCAAAACTCGCCTTTCTCACCTTTGGTCCAATGATCGATGTGAAACTGCTGTTCTTGTACCAGACGGTTTTGCGCAAGCGCTTCATTGGGTATCTCGCGATTGGACTTTTTGTTGCGATCGGCGTGATCACGATCATTTGGCAACATCAACTTTTTCAGACCTGATGAATTCCAAAGCTTGTCGAGTCCTTTTCTCTCTTGCGGTTCTGTCGTGGGCAGCGGCTTTGTTGTACTTTCATGCCAGCGGACGCATCGCGAAGTATCTGGCGCCGGATTTTCGCATCATTGCACTGATCGGTGGATTGGGGCTTGCGGTGCTAGGATGTTTCAACCTGCTCACTGCGGGACAGCAAGCGGGTTGCGGTCACGATCACGGCGATGATAATGCCTCATGTCATGATCATCAAAGCGGCGACATCCACCCTTTGGTCGCATTTTTGCTTATGGTCCTGCCTTTGTCCGCGTCCATCGCGTGGACCAAAGACGAGTATTCAGCTGCCGCGCTTTCACGCAAAGGCCTTTACGATACTCCGCAAAACATGAGCGCGTCGTTTCTCTCTGCCGCGATGCCCGCGATCACCCGCGAGGAAATCGAAAAAGGCCATCGCAAAACCGCTGACGGGTACTACGAATTTAACCTGATGGAACTTTATTTCGCGACCGGCGATCGCGAAATGCAAACGGCGATGGATGGATTGAAAATCGAAACCGAAGGGCGGCTGATCAGCGATCGAGCCCGCGGTGCTGATACTACACGCAAGCGTCTTTACCGACTCTTGATGACCTGTTGCGCAGCTGACAGCCGCGCCATTCCAATTGTACTCGAATACGGCAACAATCCATTGCCTGAAATTTCTGAAAACGAATGGGTCCAGGTCACAGGAACGATGAACTTTCCTTTGGAAGAAGGATTGCTTCAACCTGTGTTGACGGTTGAGAGGACGGTTGCAGCCGAAGCGCCATTTGAAGAAAGCTTTCTGCGCAATCAGTAGAGAAACGAAACAGGCGTCATTTCGTTAATCGATATTTTCGACAAATGCCGCGCGAACGGATAGCATTAGGCCAATGAAAACCTCGCCGTGCTGTCAGGCCAAGACGACTGTGTCGAAGACTGAAGTATCTTGCTGTGGTGGCGAGTCCAAGCAGCCAGTGGATCGTCTTTTGTGGGGATCGGCCTTGATGTTTGCGTGCGGACTAGCCGTGCATGTTCTTTTTCCGTCAGCACCCAAATGGCTGATGACTTACGGTCATGGATGTTGGGAACTCTTGAGCCGTGCTTGGTGGGGCTTGCTTTTTGGAATCGTCGCCGTCGCCGTGATCGGCCGGGTGCCGCGGGAGTTGGTTGCCGCGATATTAGGTAAGGGCGGAACCATATCGGGGCTTTTGCGCGCCGTGGGTGCGGGGGTGATGCTCGACCTTTGCAATCATGGCATTCTGATGGTTGGCATGGGTCTGTACAAACGTGGTGCTTCGTTGGGTCAGACGATTGCCTTTCTCATCGCAAGTCCATGGAATTCGCTTTCATTGACCCTCATCCTTGCGGCGCTGATTGGTTGGAAATGGATGATCGTTTTCATTTTGCTTTCGGCGGTCGTCGCGATCGTTACAGGATGGTTGGTCGATCGCTTGGTGATCGCCGGAAAAATCCCCGCGAATCCCAATGCAACGGACTTGCCCGTGGGTTATCGAGCGGGACCTGCTTTGAAAGAAGCGGCCGCATCACTCAGGCCAAGTTGGTCAAATTATCTGCAATTGGCTCGCGAAGGAATTGCGAGTTCGCGAATGGTGCTGCGATGGATATTGTTCGGGTTTGTGCTGACGGCCCTGATTCGCGCCTTAGTGCCTGAGGCCTCATTTGCCGAATGGTTTGGCCCATCAGTGGCGGGATTGTTTCTCACGCTTTTGGCCACGACCTTGATCGAAGTTTGCTCCGAGGGTTCATCGCCGATCGCTGCTGACATTCTCAATCGGGCGCATGCGCCGGGAAATGCCTTTGTGTTTCTGATGGCAGGCGCGGCGACTGATTACACTGAGCTATTTAGCCTTCGTGAAACCACCAGATCGTGGAAGGCGGTGCTGGCATTGCCGCTGATTTCCACGCCGCAGGTTTTGCTCATCGGTTGGTTGCTCCAGAATGCTGGATGAAACTAAGCCAAGCGTGCAGCGAGCAATTCGCGTTGGAAGACCAACTCCTTGGGCAGGTGATCGTAGAGGTCGATGAAAAATTCCGCCTGGCTCACCAGCTCGGCTTTCCATTCCGAACGGTTGAATGCCATGACTTCGTTGAAGCCATCTTCACCAAAATTTTCGAGACCATCGATGTTGAAATCCCCAAGTGACGGGATCCATCCAATCTGTGTTTCGTGGCCAACTGCATGGCCGTTGCAGCGTTTGACGATCCAGTCGATGACGCGCATGTTTTCGCCAAATCCGGGCCACAGGAATTTGTCGTCTGCATTTTTGCGGAACCAATTCACGTGGAAGAATCGCGGTAGGTGGGTGAGGTAGCGCCGCATCTCGAGCCAGTGGCCGAAATACGAGCCCATGTTGTAGCCGCAGAATGGCAGCATGGCCATTGGATCGCGGCGCACCTTGCCGATTTGTCCGAATGCTGCGGCGGTCATTTCCGATCCCATCGTTGCACCGAGGTACACGCCATGGCTCCAGTTGAAGGCTTGAAATACGAGAGGCATCGTAGTTGCACGGCGTCCGCCGAAAACAATGCCATCGATCGGCACGCCATCGGGGTTTTGCCAATTTGCATCGATGGAAGGGCATTGTCCTGCCGGTGCGGTGAAGCGGGCGTTGGCATGCGCGGCGACACGGCCACAGCCGGGCGTCCAGTCTTGACCGGTCCAGTCGATCAAGTGCGCAGGCGCTTCTTTGGTCATTCCTTCCCACCAGACATCGCCATCGTCGGTGAGCGCGACATTGGTGAAGACGCAGTTGGCTTTGATTGATTCCATCGCGCGTGGATTGGTGTCGTACGAAGTGCCTGGTGCGACGCCGAAGTATCCAGTCTCGGGGTTGATCGCGTGCAATTTCCCATCCTCGTGAGGCCAAAGCCACGCGATGTCGTCGCCCACGATCGTCGTTTCCCAACCTTTGTCTTGATATGCTTTTGGCGGAATCAACATCGCCAGGTTCGTCTTGCCGCAGGCTGAGGGAAAGGCAGCGGCGAGATAGGTTTTGTGCCCATCCGGTTGTTTTACACCGACAATCAGCATGTGTTCGGCCATCCACTTGTGCTCGCGCGCAATGTTGGAGGCGATGCGCAGCGCGAGGCATTTTTTCCCGAGCAAAGCATTTCCGCCGTAGCCTGAGCCGTAGGACATGATCTCGCGAGTCTCAGGAAAATGAACGATGTATTTGTCTTCGTTGCAGGGCCATGTGGCATCCTGTTGACCTGGCTCAAGCGGCGCGCCGACCGAATGCAGACAAGGAATGAAATTGCCATGACCGTCACGTTTTTTAGCGATGCGGCCCGCGTCTTCATCTTCGAGCCGTTTCAGCACTTCGCTGCCCATGTGCGTCATGATGCGCATGTTCACGACCACATAGGGGCTGTCGCTGATCTCGACGCCGATTTTTGCCAATG
>JBEEOX010000038.1:0-9696 GCA_041191425.1 Verrucomicrobiota bacterium
TAGATGCCGCGCCAGATGCATCAGAATCGCCTCCACGGCCTCCGAGCGATGAATGGGCGGCACTAGTCCGCACAGGACTTCCGAAGCGATACAGGCGAAACTGGAAGCGCCCAGAGGATGAGCAATGGAAGCGCCGATTTCAGCGCATCAAGGACCGGTTGAAAAACCACCACGGCATCGTCGGTATCGTTGGCAACCGCGGCACGGGAAAAACCCAACTCGCTGCCGAGATCATCAAAGACCTTGAGCCAGATCGGGCAATCTATACGACCGCGATGGGACTATTTTTGAGAATCCGCGCAACCTTCGACAAGGAAGCAAAAGAAACTCAAGACGGCATCGTGCGCGAGCTATCACGCACCCCATTGCTAGTCATCGACGAGATGCAGGAACGGGCAGAGAGCGCATGGGAAAATCAAATGCTCACGCATATCATCGACGGGCGCTATGGAAACGAGAGGCCGACGATTTTGATTTCCAACCTCACCGCCGAAGAACTCGCCGAATCACTTGGCCATTCGATCGTCGACCGCATGCATGAAACCGGGGGGATCTTCGCAGTCACCGGGACATCGCACCGCGTGAAGAGTTGAAGCCGATCATCACCGCGTTTTTCGACACGGGCGGCAGGGCAGATGCTCGAAGATTACAATCAGCGCCAAGCTCAAGCGGATCAGGAATACGCGCGAGAATATGCCAGTTGGCTCGACAGCATGACCCAAGAGGAACGCGAGCAACTCGAAGCCCTTGGTCTTGGTGAAGCAGAGATGCCGCGGCGGTCCGGGAATGTCGGACTTTCACGCGATGCGGCGAAACATAACAGCGCCGCATGTCTCGACGAGATCGCCCAACCCGATCCCGACGAAACAATCAGCGAAGCGGATTTGCGAACTTGTGAAGTCATCCAAAAGTTGCTCGCAGAGTTGCTCGCAGACAAAAACCCCGCGCTTGCCGTTGAATGCTTGGCACTCGTCAGCGGCGTTGCTTACTCGGGAAATTCAATGGTTAGCCTAGCCCGCCGCCATGGGTTGACCAGAGCGGCAGTAAGCAAACGCTGCATCGAACTTGCCGAGCGCATCGGCGTGAAAAATCCCCGTCCGATGAAGACCGAGCATGCCCGCGAAATTTACCGAGAGCGAGCGGTTGAGGTTCATCGGCGAGAAGGCCGCGAGATTACTTCAGAGCCACAGCGCGCCGCGAGAATTGAAACGATGGGATCGCACGCATCACGCATCGCGGGAATTTGGGCGCGAGTGAGAAAAAGCGATTGGATCAAGAGCGCGACCCCAGCCGAGCTATTGCTTTGCCGGAGAAGTCTCCGCCCGGTCTTTGCCATCGCCAATGAACTCGCCCGACTGATCCGCTCGAAGAATGACCCGATCATCACCGCCCAACTCGAAGCCGACATGGGCGCTTTAAGCTAAAGAAATCTCTTTGACCCCACCCCTTCGGGCGGGGCTTTGCGGACTCACATTGAAAAACTATGAAAAAACAAAAAACGAGTGTCGCCAGCCATGCGACTTGTGAAACCTTGGAAGACTTAGCCCAGCGTGTAGGACGATGCGTTCGGACGATTCAACGCGCTCGCAAGAGAAGCGCCGCTCCGCGATGCACGCCGGGCAACTATGATGTCGCTGCATGGCAACGCTACTTTGCTGAACATGGCCGCGACAGATTGCCCGACAACCCGGAAACGCGTGCGCTGAAGCTACGGAAGCTCGCCGCTGAAGTTGAAGACCGCGAGCATAAAGTTGCCGAACTTCGCCGACAATTCGTTCGGCGCGAGGCCGTCGATGAACGCTGGCAGTTTCACCGCGAGCGATGCGTTGCGGTCCTCGATGAGATGCTCGACAAATTCGCCGTGGAGATCGTCGGATGCGATGCCGTCGAGATCCGCAAGGCAGCCGAGGTGTTCGTCGATAGCTTCACGCGCCGCATGAGAACGGAAACTTAATTGCTCCAGAATCGTGTGATTGTTCACGATAAGCTGGCTAAAAGCTCCTTAGCAGAAAGCTCTTGATGTGAGCAGGCGCGATCCACTACGGCCTTAAATTCGCAAGGTCTCAAAAACGCACATTACTCAAACAGGTCCATCTCAAGGACTTCAAGTTTCTGTACGGTAGATACTGATCCGGCGGTGGTAATATACTCGTGCGTTCCAGCCTCTACATAGATGGCTTCGATTATTGATCCATCTACAATCTTATTTAAATTTATGTTTCCGCTGAGGTAGTAAATAGTACTGCCGGTGGAAGCAGGAATGTAATTGTTTGACCTTCCCATTAGTAAATTTTGTGTGCGAGCTACGGACCCCACCCTAGACGAAGGAGTGTAAATATTAACAAACAATCCTCTCTCGTTTTTAGC
The DNA here is from genome assembly GCA_041191425.1 of Verrucomicrobiota bacterium. Classification (GTDB taxonomy): domain Bacteria; phylum Verrucomicrobiota; class Verrucomicrobiia; order Verrucomicrobiales; family Akkermansiaceae; genus Luteolibacter. The sequence continues at coordinate 2,368 of JBEEOX010000038.1, forward strand.
CACATTAAACACTTTGAATGTATTTCGCTTTGCTGACTTCAACTTGATCTCCAACGCTTTTTTTTGAGCCTCATTTTTTAGTCTCAAGCGCTCATCTTGCGCCTCTTTTTCGGCTATTGCTTGCTTGTATTGTTGTGCTTTTTCTTGATCGTATGAATATTGTTTTTGAATATCCTGTGGCAGTTTTGAAAACAGAATCTTGCAGCTGCCCGATTCGTGTATTATACGTATGCCGTCTGGTTCAACTTTGACGACCCGTGCGGATAAATATGTTGTTCCGTCAGTGGTAGTGATTGAAGAAGGTTTAATATCGCTTCCCTCAGCAGAGATCGGAATCTGCAAAAATATAATGAATATAGCGTGTTTAACCCTAGGGATTTGCTTTTTCATGTAAGTGAAGAATGCACCAAAGAGTCATTCTGGCAAGGGGAAAAGGGGTGCGTGACTACGGTTCCGAAGTCATGCCGAAAGCATGAGCGGCGAGATTGTGGGACTCGACGCACTAGAGATCCGCAAGGCTGGCGAACGGTTCGTGGATGCGTTCGTGGCGCGGATGAGATCCGGTACTTAACCGCCAAGGGCGCCTTGAAATTGGACGCGACCCGTAATGATTGTTGCATGACCCAAGCACACTTTCCGTTGACTTTCGCGACCAACTGGCAGTGCTGAAGAGAAAGGCCATCTAAGCTAGATTTGACCGCTACGCGTGAGAGGCCGCGTGCTCGGCGTATTGAATTTGGGGTGTGGGCGCGGTCATGCGCAGGCTCTCCCGGTACTGCTCAGCAGCGGCCTCGCGAGTAACCTCGACAACCGCGTCATAGTTCGCCCGGATGACCTCCTCAATCTCCTCGATGTCGGCCCGAAAGAACTCTTTGCGACCATTGACCTTGTTTAGCCTTCCAGAGGCGAAATGCTCGTGCAGCTTGGCCTCCAAGGCCGGGGCGTTCTCAGAAAAAACCAGCGCGTGCACATCAAACCAGAACGGCACTGAGGCGTCGCCTAGTTCGTCGATGCGATCCATAGGCTCCAAGCGCCGGGTCATGCCAATCTTATATATACCCTCACCGAACGCCCCGATATTGGAGATGACGTAGACGTACCCGGCCTTGGCATTTTGCTCTCGGTAATCTATGAGCTTCTCCTCGTTGTCGAGTGCTGCCCTTCCAGCTTCAACATCGGAGATTTTGACTAGCAGAGCCGAGCGCTCCTCTTCGCTCGATGCCCTTTCTAGCCTAAGGCTAAGGTCGCGCAAGGCCGTGGTGAAGTGTTTGCGCTCTTTGGCGATCTTCTCGCGTGCTGCGCGAATCTCTTGTTCCAGCTTCGCCTGTTCCCGAAGCTCTTGGCGGACGCGCTTCGCTTCCTCCTTTTCTTCCTGCTTCTTGACTTGGTACTCATGCGCGAGCCGGAGCTCATCGAACTTAAGTGCAAGGTACTCATGAGCTAATCTTACCGACATTACTCGTCCGAGTTTGTTGCAGGCGTCGAACGACTGGTGAATGCGCTTCTCCCCTAGCTCGATGTTATCGAACTTGACGTTGTCCACGCAGGAGTCGCACTCGTTGTTGAAGGAGCGAATGACAAGCTTCATCATGTCGTTGACGAGCTTACGGCCTTCCACATTGCTGCCATTGACCGTCCACTCCATGTTGCCAGTCGCTGCTGTGCCGCCTTTAATCATTTTTTTTTGGCGCTCTCGGCAGATGTCGAGCCTAGTCTTGTACTCGTGACTTGCTGTTAGCTTGAACTTCGGCGTGTAGAGTGCGAAGCTCTCAAGGAGCAACGTTTCTTCAACCACGAGCACTTGGCTGCGCAGCTCGGCCAGTTTTTCGCGTAGGCAGGTGAGCTGATGCTCCGTGGCTGTGACCTGTTGGCGCACAACTTCTAAGCTTGCCTGTTCCTGCTCGACGAGGCGCCTAACATCCTCGACCTCCATGGCGCCGTACTTCTCCGCCAGAGCATACACGTTCCCATAGTGGCCATTAAGTTCGTCTAGTTTGCATTTCAGATCTTCGGCTTCACGCTTGTGAGACGGCCCCTTTAAATAGTCACTGATCTTCATTTGGTACCTCTGCTGTTAATGAGTGTTAGAATTTTGCTGTTATATGTAAGCGAAGAATGCACTAAAGATTCACTCTGGCAAGGGGAAAAGGGGGTGCGTGACTACAATTACGAAGTCTTGCCCAAATCATGATCGGCGAGATTGTAGGACTCCATGGACTAGAGATTCGCAAGGACGCAGAGATTTTATTCGATAGTTTCACGCACCGCATGATGACCGGCACCAGATCGCCAACGAGTTGACACAAAGCGGAATGCGTGAACCTCGAAGAACAACCCGTTGACCTCACCGAACGCGCCGCGTTTTTCCGCGTCTGCGAAATGTCGATCCGCCGTTGGATCAACGCTGGCGTGGATGTACTTGATCCGCTCGCCGTGGCGCATCACCTCGCCGCCTCGAAGAACCCCAGCCGCGATGCCATGAGCGTATTGCTCGAAGAACTCAACCAAGACCTCGCATGAATAACATGTACCAGACATTCACCGAAACCCGTTTGCAATTCGACGCACAGCGCCGGGAGCAAATCGAACACGCCCGTCAGGCGCTCGAACTCAAGATCGCGCAACGCGACTTCATCAAGGCCGCTGGCGAGATCAAGACCGTGTTGGTAAAGCTCGGAGGGGCACAGGCAACTCCAGCGCCGCCCAAGGCCGCCAGCGCAGCCCCAGTGGCCAAGACCAAGCCCGTCTCGAAGCCAACACCGAAGCGCCGGGCAACACCGCTCGCACTCGCACTCGACGACCTCGACAAGCGCCTCGCCGCCGTATCGCAACGCGTTGCCGCTCTGGCATCACGCACCAAGTAAGTCTCACCACCATCATCATCATGAAGCTACTAAACCGCCCACCCAAGTTTGACCTTTCAAAACCAGAACGCGAGCGCCTCACCGCTGCCGCAAAAGAAATTGATTCGATCAACCGCAGGTTTGCCGAGATCGCCGCTCTACGCTCAACCCTCGCCGCTGCCGCGCAAGATTTCATCTCTGGCAAGATGTCGATCATCGAAGCCGTAAAGCTCGGCAGTTTTTCAAGAGTTGATCACGAAGTCGCACAAGGCAACCTGCAGCGCGCCCTCAAAGCCCGTTTGCGTGAGTTGCTCGACCAGAGCGCCGATTTGATTTTCAGACACCGCCAACACGCCGCGAATGTCGCTCAAGCTCGACTCGACGAAGCCGAGGCCGTCGAACGCAAGGCCGCTCGCACCGCTGGAATCGACGACGATGATTTTCGCCCGTCCGGCAACCTCGAACGCCTCACCGCCGAACTCTACGCCGCAAAAGACTTGTGCGGTGATGAATGGCCGATTCGTCAGCATGACCTTGCCAACCTGCTCGAAGCCGCTGGCCTCGCCGCGCCTGCTCGCCATATCGACGACGACTGAAAATTTCGCGTGGCCCATCGCTCATAACGCCAGCACAAAGGGCACTGGCAGCCCGTCCGGACAACCGGGCGGGTTTTTTGTTGGTGTACCCTTAAAAATACCCTTGTTAAATCGGATGCAGCGTATACGAGGTGCTATAAGCATTTACACCACTATGAAATACAAAAACCTCCTCACCCTCGCGGCCAGCGCCGCGCTCATCACCTTCGCCTCCGCCAGCGTCACCATTGACTGGGTCACGGTCGGAAATGCTGGCAACGCGGCAGACACTACCGGATATGGCGCGGTGGGCTACGAATACCAGATCGGCAAGTATGAGGTGACCAACGCCCAGTATGGCGCGTTTCTCAATGCCAAGGCGGCCACTGATAGCTATGGGTTGTACCACGATTATATGTCATCCTACGGCATCACACGTAACGGTTCCAGCGGCAGCTACACCTACTCGGTTACAGAAGCGCTGGCCAACCGCCCGGTGGTGTATGTCACTTGGTATGATGCGGCGCGCTTCGCCAACTGGTTGGCGAACGCCCAAGGCAGCGGTGATACCGAAACAGGTTCCTACACGCTCAATGGCGCGACGAGTGGCATTATCACCGCCAATGTCGGAGCGCAGGTATATATCCCTACCGAAGATGAGTGGTACAAAGCCGCTTATTACAACGGCGCAAATTCAACCTACTCGCTCTACCCAAACGGCCAAAATACGATTACCACCGAAGATGCGAATTACGACTGGAGTATTGCCTCCAGCACTGATGTTGGTACTTACAGCGGTGCTCCGAGCATGTACGGGACATTCGACCAAGGAGGTAATGTCTGGGAATGGAATGATGCAGTGATCTTTGACTCGATGCGCGGGTTGCGCGGTGGTTCCTGGGGCGATGATGGCAGTTCTGTAGTTGGCAACTTAGGATCCTCATTCCGCTTCTACTACGACTCGTGGGACGATCGCAATAATGTCGGTTTCCGTCTCGCCAGTATCCCTGAACCAAGCTCGTTGGTCCTGACGATGTTGGCCAGCGGCATGATGTTGACCCGCCGGAAACGCTGATGGTTCCCTTTGATTCTTTTAAAGCAACTCGCCCTTGGTCGTGCCGGGGGCGGGTTTCTTGTGGGGAGGGGGATTGGAGCAGGGGCGTTAAATTCCCTTGATCGATCGCAGCGTTTTTTCCGTGCATACCTCAATTCATACCGATGCATGCCGATGCATACCTCCGTGCATACCATGCCCCAAAAAGGTATGCATTTTGGGCCTTTTTTGTACCTATTTTCGACTACATATCGAATACATAAGTCATTGAAAAGCAACGACTAGCAACACCTTGCAAAAGTGGTTTTTGCGTTTATGAGTCCCCTGCTCTAACCGCTGAGCTACAGGCCCGTGGCCGATGACGGGACCCGATGCTTAGTGGCGGCGTCAGCCATGGGCAAGAGATTTTGGTGATTTCGTGACAATTGGATCTTTGAAGAGGTCTCAAGGGTGTCGATACGCCGCTGTGATGAATCACCGCGTCGAGGTCCGATCTTGCTTGAGAGACGAGGGTCGTGGTTCTCTAGCGCATGGATCAAGACACAGCCAAGGATCTCAAATGGTTGCGCGAGGTGTATCAGGGTGATCATGCGAGGCAGTTGACGCTGCGGGCGGTGATGACGGGTGGTTTGCTGGGCATGGTGTTGTCGATTTCGAATTTGTACACGACGCTCAAGCTGGGCTGGGCCTTTGGAGTCGCGATCACTGCGTGTGTTTTGTCGCACGTGTTGTGGAATGCATTGCGCGCCTTGAGTGGCGGGAGGATGGAGCGCATGACCTTGTTGGAAAACAACTGCATGCAGAGTACGGCGAGTGCGGCGGGGTACTCCACGGGTGGCACGGTGGGCAGTGCGTTTGCGGCCTTGTATCTTTACGAAGGGGTGCATCAGCCATGGTGGGTGGTCGCGAGCATGGTTTTGCTGACCGCGGCCTTGGGGGTGTTTTTGGCGATTCCGATGAAGCGTCGGATGATTCAGCACGAGGAGTTGCCGTTTCCGAGTGGCATTGCCGCGGCGGAAACTTTGCGGGGCTTGTACTCCGAAGGTCGTGAGGCGATGCGCAAGGCGCGGGCCTTGGTGGTGGGCATTGGCATGGGTGGATTGTTTGGCATTTTGAAAAACCTGCCGGCCTTGGCGGAGACTTATGCGGGTGGCTGGCTCGGACGCTTGGCGGCGTGGTGCCATGGAATTTTTCCCATACCCGAATTGTTAAAATTTCGCTGGGATGTTTTGCCAAACGGCATTCGCATTTCGGGTCTCGGTTTTGAGCCTGGCGTGCTGATGCTCGGAGCGGGGATGATCATGGGTTTGAGGATGGCGCTTTCGATGCTTTTGGGCTCGGCGATTTTGTGTCTGGTGATCGCGCCGATTTTGGTCTCGCAGGACATGGCCTTGGCGGCGAATGCCGCGGTGCCGCATTCGATTTGGCAACCAGGGATGGATGAAGTGATGCCGCGGCGCTGGGGCGTGTGGGGTGGCACAGCCTTGATGGTGTTTGCGAGTCTCACATCCTTCGCGATGCAGTGGCGCACGTTGTTGCGCGCGATGCGTTTCGGCTCGGGCTCTAATGTGTCGCCGACCGCGCACTTGGAGGTGCCGATCAAATGGATGTGGATCGGTCTGGCGCCGATCACCATCGGCATCGTCGTCTTGCTAAACATCGCGTTTGGCTTGGGAATTTTTTCGGGTCTGTTGGCGGTGGCGATGTCGTTCGTGCTGGCGCTTGTCGCGTGTCGTGCGACGGGCGAAGCCGACACCACGCCGATTGGTGCAATGGGCAAAGTGACGCAGCTCGTGTATGCGGTTCTGGTGCGCAACAATCCGGCGGTGAACCTGATGGCGGCGGGCGTGACCGCATCGGCGGCGGGCAGCGCGGCTGATTTGCTGACCGACCTCAAGAGCGGATATCTGTTGGGGGCGAATCCGCGAAGGCAATTTCTCGCGCAGTTTTTTGGAATTTTCTTTGGCACCTTGGCGATTGTGCCGGCGTGGTACGCGTTGGCACCTAGCGTGCAAGGCCTGACCGATCGTTTCCCGATGCCGGCGGCGAATGCGTGGAAGGCGATGGCGGATTTGCTCGCGAATGGGTTGGGTCAGTTACCTCAAAGCGCGGCGTGGGCGGTGTTGATCGGTGGCGTGCTTGGCATTGCGCTGCCGATGATCGAGATCAGGTGGTGGCGGGTGCAAAAATACCTCCCATCGGCGATGGGATTGGGTCTGGGCATGATTGTGGATTTTTCCAACGGTCTTGGATTTGCGCTCGGTGCAGTGATCGCATGGATCTGGCAACGGCGCTCGGCCTCAAGCGCGGCCGATTACAAAGTGCCGCTGGCATCGGGTCTCGTGGCGGGTGAGTCGCTGTTCGCAGCAGTGATCGCTATCATGTGCGCGGCAGCGGGGATGATGGGGTGAAGTTTCAAGTTTTCAGTTTCAAGAGAGGAGAATGAAGAGGCGGCCTTTTCTGTTATCCACGATCCGAGATCTGCGATCTTTGATGATTCGTGTGCATTCGCATCTATTCGCGGTTTGAACATTTTTTGAAATAGTCGGCGCCGCGAGGCCGCGTCGCCCTACCGGTTGTACTGTGCGGCACGATGCTGCGGTTACGATTCCAAGCGGATCGAGGTCGAGCGGCCGTGGGCGTCGAGGCCTTCGATGCGGGCAAATTCTTCGACGACCGGGAGCGAGGCCTTGATGGATTTTTTGTCGAGTCGCACAATGCTGGTGCGGCGTTGAAATTGATCAGCGCGCAGGCCTGAGAATGAGCGACCCGCTCCGCCAGTCGGCAGCGTGTGGCTGGGTCCGGCAAGGAAGTCGCCGACAGCGACGGGCGAGAAATTCCCGAGGTAGATCGCTCC
>JBEEOX010000039.1:0-9665 GCA_041191425.1 Verrucomicrobiota bacterium
GAGTTGCGCGACGGGGAAGGGATCGCTCTTGAGGAAATGGCAGTGCTGTATCGAGCGCATTTTCAAAGTTTGGAAATTCAGATGGAGCTCACCGCTCGTGGCATTCCTTTCAACATCACGAGTGGCCTGAGGTTTTTCGAGCAGGCGCACATCAAGGACATTTCGGCATTCATGCGCTTCGTGGTGAACCGCCGCGATGAGGTGAGTTTCTTGCGAATGGTGTCGCTCATGCCAGGATGTGGTCCGGTGGCGGCGGCAAAATTGTGGCATCAATGGCTGGCTACAGGTTGGTCGCAGCGCGAGGAAACACCATCAAAGTGGTCGGAGGTTTTACTGGCATTCAAGGTTCCCAAAAAATCCGCCAAGCATTGGGAACAACTCTGTTACACGCTCGACGAACTATCGGCTGGAGCGAACTACGCCAAGCCGAGTGAGATGGTGTTCAGTATTCTCGAGGGTGTGTATGATGATTACCTCACGGCGAGTTATGATAACTCCGAGAGTCGTCGCGCGGATATTGAGCAACTGAGCGAGTATGGATCGGGCTTTGAGGATGTGGTGGAATTCCTAGCTCAACTTTCCCTGATGGGAGCGGTCGATGGCGAGCCGACGGGTGATCGGAATCAGCCCGATGAGGAGCGGGTGACGCTATCCTCGATTCATCAGGCCAAGGGGCTTGAATGGAAGGTGGTTTTTCTGGTGTGGCTTGCGGATGGGTATTTTCCGATCGGAAAAATATTGGATGCCGACGACGATGCCATGCTCGAGGAAGAGAGGCGCTTGTTTTATGTCGCGCTGACAAGGGCCGAGGATGAATTGTATCTCACTTATCCGATGATGAATCCCAAATCCTACAGCGGTGACATCATCTGCCGACCTTCGGGTTTTCTGGATGAAGTGCCCGCCGAGTTGGTCGAGCCGTGGCGGGTCAGTTCCGACGAGGATGCGTGGTCGGATGATGATCCGTTTTGACGAATGATCCGTTTCCATTGCCATGTCGCTGGTTTTCGGTGAATCTGTCGTTTCATGAAAATGCACCGCCTACTTGCCGAGGCTGCGGCGGAAACCATCAAGCTGGTTTTCAAGGAACACCGTGTTCTCGATCACGCGCTGGCCGAGGCGTTTGAGAATCATCCTAAGTGGGGCAAACGCGATCGTGGATTCATTGCCGAGACCGCGTTCGAGGTGGTGCGGTGGCGGCGTGCTTTGGGCTTTGTGGCGGACAGCGAGGAGACCGATGCCATGTGCGCGGCGCAGTGGCGTCGGATGGGTTATGAGATTCCCGAATGGTGGAAATTCAAGGGCGCGAGCCCCGAGGAAATGGCGATGCGCGAGTTGCTGCTCAAGGATCAGCCGCGGGTGATACGCGAGTCGATTCCCGATTGGCTTGATGCCTTGGGCGAGGACGAGCTTGGTGATGCGTGGAGCGATGAAATCGCCGCGCTCAATCAAAGGGCTCCGGTGTATTTGCGGGTCAACACACTCAAGAGCACGCGTGGGGAGGCGATCAAGTGGCTGGCATCGAATGGAGTCGAAGTCACACCAGTCGGCGCCTTGCCGGATGCCTTGGTGTTGGCGCGAGGCAAGTCATTGCCCAAGCCCTTGCGACTTGATGGTCGCGTCGAGATTCAGGATGCCGGATCGCAAATGATTGCCCCGATGCTTGGGGCGCAGCCTGGTGAGCGCGTCATCGACGCGTGCTCAGGCGCTGGTGGCAAGGCGCTGCATCTGGCGGCGCTGATGCGCAACGAGGGTCGGGTGTTTGGCATGGATGTGGATGCAAAAAAACTTTCCGAATTTGAGCGCCGCGCGAAACGGGCAGGCGCTTCGTGCGTGAAGGGCAAGGCGATCATCGAAACAACGCCTGTCGATTTTGCCGATGTCGCTGATCGCTTGTTGATCGATGCGCCATGCTCGGGACTGGGAACATTGAGGCGTCAGCCCGACCTCAAGTGGCGACTCAAACCCGCGCAACTCGAGCGGGTGAGGTCGATTCAGAAAGAACTGCTCGCCACTTATCCTACAATGCTCAAGCCTGGAGGCAGATTGGTGTATGCGACCTGTTCTGTGTTACCATCAGAGAACCGCGCGGCGGTGGATGCTCTTCTTGCCGGTGGTGGATTCGAGCTCATTGAAGAGCGCGTGATCTCACCGGCCCGTGATGGATTCGACGGATTTTACGCAGCGGCCCTGCTCAAGCGCTGAGCAAAAATTTCGCGCGCGATTAGAAGCGCGCGAGGATGGCCTCGATCATGGCTTGGGTGCCGACCTTTGTTTCGCCTTCGCGTCCGGTGGCGATGTCGCCGGTGCGGAATCCATCGGCGATGGTTTTTGCCACGGCATTTTCGATCGCTTCCGCGGCGCTGTTTTCTCCGAGCGAGAAGCGCAGAAGCATCGCGAGCGAGAGGACTTGGGCGATCGGGTTGGCGATGCCTTGACCGGCGATGTCGGGGGCGGATCCGCCGGATGGTTCGTACATTCCGAAGTAGAGTCCGTTGTCGCCTTGGCGGCCGAGCGAGGCTGAGGGCAGCATGCCGAGCGAACCGGAGATCATGGCCATTTCATCCGAGAGGATGTCGCCGAAAAGGTTTTCGGTCACCAGCACATCGAAGGATCCGGGACGGCGGATCAATTGCATCGCAGCGTTGTCGACATACATGTGCGAGAGTTCGACCTCGGGGAACTCGCGGGAAATTTCGATCACCGTTTCGCGCCAGAGAACGGACGAGGCGAGCACATTGGACTTGTCGACTGAGAGCAATTGTTTCTTGCGGCTCATTGCGGCGGTGAATGCGACGCGGGCGATGCGCTCGATCTCGCTCTTTTTATAGATCATGGTGTCGAGCGCGACCGGTTCGCCGTTTTCCTCGTGGCGTCCTTTCGGCGAACCGAAGTAGATGCCGCCGGTGAGTTCGCGCACGCAGAGGACGTCGAAGCCATCGGCGATGAGTTCCTGCTTCACGGGTGAGGCGTGAGTGAGGGCGGGAAGGCAAACGCCGGGTCGGAGGTTGGCGAAGAGTCCGAAGTGCTTGCGTAGCGGGAGGAGCGCGCCGCGTTCAGGCTGGATGTCGGGCGGGAGCTTTTCCCATTTTGGTCCGCCGACCGATCCGAAGAGGATGGCATCCGCTTGTTCGCAAGCCTTGAGGGTTTCGGGTGGCAGTGGGTGACCGGTGGCATCGATGGCAGCGCCGCCGACGAGGTGTTCGCTGCGCTCGATCGTGAAGCCAAATTTCGTCTCGACGGCATCGAGAACACGAATGGCTCCGTTCATGACTTCCGGGCCGATGCCGTCCCCTGCGAGAATGGTGATGCGGTGCTTGCGTGACATGCGCGGGAAGATGGAGGGCGCTGCGGCGGCTGGCAAGCGCCGAGCTTTGATTGCCTGCGTTTGGGCGCCGCTGCAACGCGGGCTTGCGTCGGGCCCGATGGCGTGCATGTTAGACGGCATGGAACCGACCACCGAGAGACTCAGGAATTTCCTGCAATATGTGGCCGTCAAACTCATCGATGAGCCCGGGCAAGCTCAGCTGAAAGTGGCGGAAATCGCCCCCAAGAAGGTGCGCTTCAAGTTGGTGCTGGCCAAAGCGGATGTTGCGATGCTCATCGGTCGCAACGGATTCACCGCATCGGCGATCCGCAATGTGCTCAAGATCGCCGCCGAGCGCGAGGGGGTGCAGGTCAGCCTGCTGATTCATTCGCATGAGGAAGAGGCCGAGCTGATGGCCAAGGGCGAAGGGCATTGAGGTATTTGAAATCCGAATGCTGAAAGCACCCACTGATGTGAACCAAGCTCCGCCATTGAATCCGCTCGCTCTGGTCTTCAAGGCGCTGATGCTTGCGCTTTTCAGTGCGGGAGTGGCTATGGTGGCGGATTACAAGTTGGGGCTCGGGGTGGTGGTGAGCATCATCACCGGTCTGAGCGTCTTTGGCGTGGGAATGTTTTCGGTGATCATGTTGCGTGGCGCGCCGCGTGAGATGGGTTTCACTTTTGGGCTCAAGATCCTCAGCGTCACGGCTTACAAGATTTTGAATTTTGTTTTGTCGATGTGGCTGATCCGTGATCTGGGCTTTGATGCGGGAACGGCTGGGTTGGTCATCACGGTGTGGGGGCTTTTCATGACGCTGGCCACGCTGGTTTCTGGTTCACTGACCGATGTGCTTGGTTTGCGCCGCACGCTTTTTATTGGGGTCGGCATTTGTGTGCTGACGCGCTTCAGCATGTCAGCGACCGACACGCCGTGGATGGCGCTTCTGTTCGGGTTGTTTCCGCTGGCGATTGGCGAGGCCCTCTGCACACCGGTCCTTGTGGCGGCCATGCGTCTCTACTCCAAACCCTCGCAGCGCACGATCGCCTTCTCACTTTTTTACGGTCTCATGAATTTCGGTTTCATGTTCGGCTATTTCATTTCCGACGGAGTCATGAGTCGGATCAACGAAGGAAGCGCTGGAGGTTTGAGCTTGGGTGGAATGAGTTTCTCTGCGTTTGATTCCCTGCTTTTGCTGAGTTTGCTGGTGGATCTGCTGATGTTCATGATGATCCCTTTTTTGCGTCCTGGCGTACAAATGACCGAGGAGGGTTACGTGCCGCTGCCGGTCATGCGGCATGATTTTCCCAAAGATCTGGGAACGCTGGGTCGCGTGAAGTTCACGGTGGCGAACGCCGCGGGTGATACGGTCAAGAGCTTGGCGGTTTTGTTTCGCTCGGATGGCATTGCCAAGCTGCTGGTCTTCCTGCTGATGATCGGTTTGCTCAAGATTGTTTTCAATCTGATGGACTATGTGCTGATTCCTTTCGTCGAGCGCGTGATCGGTGGTGATGGCGTCAGCAAGGTGGGACGATTGAACGCGACCAACAGCATTCTCATCCTCGTGCTGGCGCCGGTGGTCGGCATATTGACGCGGAAATATGCATCCTACACGATGGTTATTTTCGGAGGTTTTATCACCGCTGGATCATTCCTCTTCATGTGTCTGCCGAGTGGTGTTTTCGCGGGGCTCAGCAATGGTTGGCTTGGTCAGGCCATCGGCAACGGCTACCTGGGCATTATCGGGCAGGTGCACCCCTACTTTGTGATGATCTTTCTGTGGCAGGTGGTTTTCTCCATTGGCGAGGCATTCTATTCGCCGCGCGTTTACGAATACGCCGCATCGATCGCTCCACCTGGGCAGGAGGCATCCTATTCATCCTTGTCTTACATTCCGCTGCTGATCGGAAAAATTTCCACCGGGCTTTCCTTCGCGGTGTTGCTGAACCGCTATTGCCCCGAGGAAGGTCCGCGTGATCCGGGTACCATGTGGCTGCTCATCGGGCTCTTGGTATTGATCGCGCCCGTGGGATTGCTAGTCCTTAAGAGCCATATCCGCGTGAAGGAAGAAGGGCGGGAGGAGTGAGGTCGAACATCGAACTTCCAAAGTCGAACATTGAAGTGGAAGAAATTTGAAGTTTGATTTTTTCAGGGTCCTTTCAGCGCGTTGATCGATTGCGCGGCGATGTGACCAAGCCACACGGCGATGAGGCATGCGATGAGAGAGCCAAGTGCGTTGGCGGCAGACATCAGCCATTGTCCGTCGCGCGCGAGGTTCAGGCTTTGGAGGCTGAGTGTTGAAAAAGTCGTGAAACCGCCGAGGACCCCCGTCATGAAAAAATGCCGCTGGGTGGCGTCGCCAATCAACCTTCCGTCAGGCCCGGTGAGTGTGGCGAAAAACCCGATGATGAAACAACCGATCACATTCACCGCAAAGGTGCCCCAGGGAAAGGTTTCACCGAGGCGTGCCGATAACCATGCCGAGAGGCCAAAGCGGGCCATGCCGCCGAGGCCGCTGCCAATTGCGATCCACAAATAAAGAGCCATGATGCTTGGGTGGGACATGGTGAATGAAATTTCACTTACACTTTGCCTCGATGGCTGCGGCCGCGCAAGCACGTCATGTTCGCTTTGGTCGCCAATTTATCGAGAAGAACGAATCAAAGTGCTTTGCTGCCAGCTTCAGTGCCAAATCACAAAGATCATCAGGCGACGGCCTCTTCCAAGACTTCGGGGTGTTTGAGGGCGATAGCGATCAGCATGCGCGCTGCGCCCGAGGGTTGGCGCTTATTTTGTTCCCAGCTGCGAAGCGTGTTGATGCCAATTCCTAGCAATTCGGCAAAAGCTTCCTGGGTGAGGCCGAGCGTGTGTCGCGCCTTTGTGGCCTCTGGCAGCGACTTCCATGCGGCGGCTGATTTGCGACGCTGGGATTCGGCATTCAATGGCACTCTTGCGATCTTTCTATTTGATTGCTCGATGATGCGAAAGACTCTTGATGGTGTCTTCTCGCCGCGTAACAGCGCGTCTTTTCTCAACTTTAATGAGTTGGCTCGATTTTCTTTGTGTGATGAGCGGGATTCCGTGCTCTTGTGCGAAACTTTGGTTTTCATGGTATTTTGCGTTTGAGTTGTCTGATGCTGGTTATGCTCAAATTTTCAGATTCGTTTTTGGCGTAAATATCCAGAAGGAGGATCCGATTGTCCTCGGTGACCCAGTAATAGATCACACGGGAGCCACCTCGTTTGCCGTGCCCCTTCGCAGCCCATCGGAGTTTGCGACAACCACCCGAACCGGGAATGATGTCTCCCGCATCGGGTTGCTTGAACAAAAACATCTGGACTTCGAAGATTCCTTCTTCGCCGATCAAGCGTAATGCTTTTTCGGTGAACAAGGGATCTTCTTCAAAGGTCAGTGAGGAAATCATAAGGCGGATAAGGCGATGGTCAATGTCATACTATGTACGACCTAAAAATTCTGGGTTTGATTCGATCTTTGGATCGATCAGGCGAAAAGTTTGCGGTCCAGCGAGCGGTATTGGATGGCTTCGAGGATGTCGTTGGGGCGGATGTCGGGGGATCCGGCGAGGTCGGAGAGGGTGCGTGCGACTTTGAGGATGCGATCGTGGGCTCTGGCGGAGAAGTTCATTTCCTGCATGGCGTGTTCGAGGTAGGTATTGGCTTCGGTGTTGGTTTTGCAGTGGATTTTCATTTGCCGCGGGTTCATGGCGGCGTTGGTGGTGTTGCGGTCCTTGCGGAAGCGTTCGGCTTGGATGAGGCGCGCTTGGGTGACCCGTTCGCGGATGGTGGCGGAGTTTTCGCCGCCGCTTTTGGATGAGGATAGGTCTTTGAAATCGACGAGTGGGACTTCGACATGCAGGTCGATGCGATCAAGGAGCGGGCCGGAGATGCGTTGACGGTAGTTTTCGATTTGGCGTGACGAGCATCGGCATTCGCGTTTCGGGTCGCCGTAAAATCCGCATGGGCAGGGGTTCATCGCGGCGACGAGCATGAAGCGTGCGGGAAAGGTGAGGGATCCGGCGGCGCGGGAAATGGTGACATGGCAGTCTTCGAGCGGTTGACGCAGCACTTCGAGGGTTTGACGGCGAAACTCCGGTAACTCGTCGAGAAAGAGCAATCCGTGATGCGCGAGCGAAACTTCGCCGGGTCCGGGATTGGTGCCACCGCCGAGGAGTCCGGCATCGGAGATCGTGTGGTGCGGCGAGCGAAAGGGGCGGACGGTGAGAAATGATTTCATCGGATCGAGCGTGCCAGCGATCGAGTGGATGCGGGTGGTTTCGATCGCCTCGTGTTCGGTCATGCCCGGCATGATGGTGGGAATGCGTTTCGCGAGCATCGACTTGCCGGTGCCGGGTGGACCGATCATGAGAAGGTTGTGACCGCCGGCTGCGGCGACTTCGAGGGCTCTTTTGACATGGTGTTGGCCTTTCACTTCTTCGAAATCGAGATCGTAGGATTTTTGCGAGCTGAAGAATGCGCGGCGGTCGAGCTTGAAGGGTGGGATGACGATGTTGCCTTCGAGAAATTCCCATGCGTCGCGAAGCGATCGAACAGGGAAGACCTCAATGCCATCGATGACGGCGGCCTCGGGTGCGTTTGCTTCAGGTACAATGAGGCGGTTGCGGCCGCGGCGTTTCGCTTCGAGCGCGATTGAGAGCACGCCTTTCACCGGACGAACCGCGCCATCGAGACCGAGTTCGCCAACCACGCAGCAGTCGTCGGCGTTGAAGGGTTTCGTGCGGCTGGCGGCGATCATTGCCAGCGCGATGGGCAGATCGAAAGAGGGCCCTTCCTTTTTCAAATCGGCAGGCGCGAGGTTCACGGTTTTCACTCCATCATCGAGAAACAGCGCTGAGGCGCCGATGGCAGAGGTCACGCGTTGAGACGACTCGCGGACCGCAGCGTCGGGCAGGCCGACGATGATGACTTGCGGTTTGTCGGCGCCGCGGGCGTTGACCTCGACTTCGACTTCCACGGCGTCGATGCCGCGGAGTGTGGCTGAGAACATTTTAGTGATCATTTGAACACTATAAGCTTTGGAGTGAAAATTTCATCACGCAAGTGGAAAAAGCGACTCCCTAAGGATTCGCTGGGATGGGTTGCCTGCGATGGGCCGACGTGTAGAATGACGGCTGTGGCGGGTGTTTCATTCACATTTCTTGGCACGGGGACATCGGTGGGGGTGCCAGTAATTGGTTGTGGCTGTGCGGTCTGCACATCGGAGGATCCGCGCAATCGTCGCTCGAGATCATCGGCCTTGATCGCTTCACAGGGCTCATCGGTGTTGGTGGATTCCGGGCCTGATCTTCGCATGCAGGCCCTGCGCGAGGGGATTTGTGAAATCGACGCTGTGATCTACACGCACGCGCATCTTGATCATGTCGCGGGATTCGATGAGTTGCGGGCCTTTTGCTGGCGGCGCGATGAACCTTTGCCGATGCACGCGACCGATGAATGCCTCGAAACGCTCAAGCGGATGTATGGTTGGGCATTTTCCGAAGGCAACCGTTACCGCGGTTATGTGAGACCCGATCCTAGGGTGATTGATGGGCCTTTTTTCATTGGTGATTTTCGCATCACGCCCCTGCCAGTCGAGCACGCGGCGCTCGAGACCGTGGGTTTTCTCTTTGAACATTCAAATGCTCGAAGTCTCGCTTATCTGCCCGATGTGAAACGCATCCCGAGCGATACATGCGAACTGATTCGCGGCGCAGATGTGTTGGTGGTTGATGCCTTGAGGCCGGGAGATCATCCGACGCATTTCACCTTGTCCGAGGCCTTGGAGGCGGTGAAGCGATGCGAGGTCGGCGAGGCATGGCTCACGCATTTGAGTCATGAAAATGATCATGCTTCGCTGGATGGATCATTGCCCGACGGGGTGAGGGTCGCGTGGGATGGTTTGCGAATCGAGCTATGAGTTTCGGGTGCTTGCATCCATGGGATCGGGCGCTCATGTTGGTTGGGATGAAATGCTTGGCGATGCATGTCGGCGCGTTTGCAGCGATGGGTCTGCTGGCGGTCGCATCGCCGACGGCCGATGAGGTGGCGGTGCTGTACAATTCCGCGATTCCTGACTCGGCGAAGCTCGCTGAAATTTACCGTCGAGCTCGAGGGATCCCTGAGGAAAACCTTATCGGCCTCGACATGCCGCAGGTGCCCGACATTTCACGCGCGGAATATGAGGAGAAAATTGCCGCTCCCTTGCGCGCAGAGTTTGATCGTAGGCAATGGTGGCAAAGAGGTCGCGATCGCGAGGGCTTGATGGTGCCGCGCGCCAACAAGATCCGCGTGCTCGTGACGATGCGTGGCGTGCCATTGCGGATCAAGCCGACGCCGAAGCCCG
>JBEEOX010000040.1:0-9569 GCA_041191425.1 Verrucomicrobiota bacterium
ATGGATAAAGGCAGGGAACCGCGAGCATGGCTTGGAGGGCCTCATCGTTTTTCTTTTGCTCCTTGAGCAACTTCGAACGGTAAAACGACGCGTATGCGGCGACATGGGCGGGCATTTCGTCGGCCGCGAGGTCCTTGAGCGATACTTCGCGGTCTTCGAGGCTCACACTGGCCGGCATGAGCAGAGCCTTGCCGAGCGAAACAAAAGGATCCGCGCCTTGGAGCGAGCTGGCGTCGGAGATTTCCTTGCCTAGCTGCGTACAGCGGGCGGCATCACCCGTGACGGCATAGCACACCGAGAGCGTGCGCGCGGATTCGATCCAAAAATTTCCGGGGGTCTTCGCTGAGGCGCGATGCGCCGCCAAAAGAGGCTCAAGCAAAGCGATGGCATCCTTCGGACGATCAAAGAGCAATAAGGCGATTGCCTTGTTGAGCTCAGCCGGACGATCGCCAAACACATGGCTAATAGAGGTCAAAGGAAATGTCTGACCCGCAGTCATGCCATCGGCAGCGGTCTTGACGATGATTTTGTCCTGCGCGACTTCAACCGCATCAAGCGGGATCGAGCGGCCATTTTGGAAAACCAATTGGGCGGGCGCGGCCATCAGCGGCGCTGTGGCAAAAGCGGCGGCGACAAAAAGAATGCGTGTGAATGAAACGAATGGGAACATGGCCGGATCGAGTTAGTTCGTGGCTGCGGCCCTTTTCGCGGCCTCGGTGTTGGTGAGCTTTGGATGTTCGCGCAGAGCCTTGAGAGTCTCGGCGGCAAGCGTTTCCTCGCCGAGCTTTTGAGCGGTTTCGTAAGCTTGCCAGTAAGCCTCGGCACAGACTTCGGGGAAACCTTGGTACGCGACATACACGCGCTGGTAAGTGCCGTGGGCTTTCTTGAGCAACTCAACACCTTCGGGGCCTGCAAGTTTGGTGGCCTGCTTTCGATAGACCTTGGCGAGCAGCATGTAGGCATCGGCCGCCGATTGGCCGCGGAACATTTTGTCGCCAACGGTGCTGAGCGCGAGCTGGGTCGCCTCCTCGTATTTCTCGAGTTCGACGAGCGCCTGGAGCTTGCCGAGCGTGGCTTCCTTAAAGCGCGACATGCCGGGATTGTTTTGCAGCGCATCGTCGAAAATTTTGAGCGCTTCATCGGGCTTCTTGCGAGCAAGCGCGACGAGGCCCATCCCTACCGGGCCGGCATCGGAGAACGAGGAATCGCTGTAGCGTTCAACAAGGTGCTTGAACATTGCCTCAGCGCCGGTGTCGTCGCCGCTCTTGAGTAAGATGTCACCCGAAACAGCGAGCAGAGCAGGGCTCAGCACCATGGGGTCCTTAGCATTGATGGTGGCAATGCCTTTCATGTAGAGATCCGAGCGATCATTGCGGCGAAGCAACTGCGCCAGTCGAGCGCGGGCATAGTAGATGCGCGCCGCCGTAGTTGGGTTTTCCTGGCCGGCGGTGACCTGCGCGAGCAAATCAGTGAGCTGCTTGTCGAGCGCGTCGATGTCGATATCCGCCGGCTTCTTGCGCGGCACCATGGTTTTGACCAATTCGT
The DNA here is from genome assembly GCA_041191425.1 of Verrucomicrobiota bacterium. Lineage (GTDB taxonomy): Bacteria > Verrucomicrobiota > Verrucomicrobiia > Verrucomicrobiales > Akkermansiaceae > Luteolibacter. Next base: position 1,546 of record JBEEOX010000040.1, read on the forward strand.
CGATGAGGAATTCGACCTGCTCGTTGGAAGGTTTGGAAATGCGGTCCTTGAGCGCATCGGCGAGCATCTGACTCGCCTCGGCGCCTTTGCCCTCGCGGGCTTTCATCTTTGCCACCCAAGTGGCGGAAAGAAGCGCCAGCGCGCTGTCCGGGCGGCGTTTCAAAAATTCCCCGTGCAACTCCCCAACTCCCGCCCAGTCTTTTTTGCCCTGCAGGATCGAGGTCGCAGAATCGAGCCCGTATTGGATGACATCGTCAGGGCTCTCGGTCCAAATCGCATTTTTGTAAGCCTCAAGCGCCTCTGTGTCCTTGCCAATGCGCGCATAGGTATCGGCCAGCAGGCAGTACATCGATCCGTTCGAGCTGTCATTCGGATGCTCGCTGAGGAACTTGCTCAAATCGCGAATGACCTTCTCCGACTGATCCTCCTCCTTGTCGTTGAAGTCGACGAAGGCCAGACGATAGCGCATGTCGCCGGCATAGCGGCCATCGGGAAATTTGTTTAGATAGTCATTACAAGCCGCGAGCGTTTCCTTGTACTTATTGCTGAGGAAATTCGACATCGCAAAGTAGTACATCGCGTTTTCGACGAGCAGACTTTGCGGATGATCTTTGAGAAACTTTGAAATCATCGGCGCGGCTTCCGCAAAGCGCCCTTCTTGAAAAACCGCGAGCGATTGGAAGAACACAAAACGGTCGAGGTTTTCGGATTGGGGAAATTTCGTTTCAAGCCCGCGATAGAACGAGGCGACCTCTTTCCAATCGCCGCTTTGAACAAGCACCTCACCCGCCAGCGTCGCGACCTGCTCGATGTTTTCCGCGTCAGGATACTTCTGCATGTAGGCTTCGCAGAGTTCCTTGATGCTGGCGATGTCCTGACGCTTGTTGAGGATCACGATTTCCGCGAAAGCGGCCGACTTGGCATCAACCGACGATCCGTACTTCGTGCGCAGTTTGCGGAAACAAACGAGGGCTTCCTCATGACGCTCAAGATAGAACAGGCAGCGACCACGGCGCATCAGCACAGCTGCGTCGAAGTCGGCTTTTTCGTCGATCGCCTTGTACGCTTCTTCGGCAACTTTGATGGCAGGCTTGAGCGCACCCACCAATTCCGCCGCTTTGGTGCGTTGATTGGCAGGCTTGGCTTTGTCCGCCTCGGCGCGGGTTTCCAAAATCTTAAGCTCCTTGCGCATCTCATTGAGCGCAGCGGCTTGGGTCGAAATGATCTGACTGCGCGGCGGGATCGAGCGATAAATCGCGAGCGCGGGCTCAAAGAGTTGATTGGACACCAGCTCGTCGGCGCAGACGATGTTTTGATTCACATACCATGCAATCGCATCGCGAACTCCTGCCTGACTCGAAAGACGATCAAGATAAGCAATGAGGTCTTTGAGGCTGCCGCTGTTGGCAAGCAAGCTCACCGATTGAACTGCCGCCGCTGTTTGCGTGGGAGTTCTGACATCGGAGCCCATCAGGCTGCGAAACACCTGCAGCGCATCATCATGCTTGCCGAGGTCGGTGTAGACCTGGCCGAGAATCAGCCCTGCTTCGGAGCGAAACTTCGGATCTGCCGCAGCTCGCTTGAGAGGTTCGATCGCCTGATTCTTTTTCTCCTCCGAGCCCTGCATCGTAAGGGCGCGGCCGGCGCCAAGGAAACAGCGCGAGGCGTATTCGCCATTCGGGAAACGCTTGAGGCATTCGCGAAAGCCGGCCTCGGCTTCAGCCGCCTTGTTGTCGAGCAAGTGGGCAAGGCCGATGTTGAAATACAAAGTCTCAAGCGGCGCATCGGGCGTGTTGGCGAGCGCCTTGATCAGCAGATTGATCTTTGCGGGAATCGCCGAAAAATTCTTCGATTCAAAATCCGCATCGACCTCATTGAAAAGGCGGTTGATCTGCGCCGGGGAAATCACATCGGTCACCGCGATCTGCGCAGGCGCGGGTGTGTTTTGGGCCATGATCGGGACAATGGGTCCGAAAAAAAACATGGCGCCCACGAGGCGCGCAGAGGATTTGGGATTCTGGATCATTCGGAGCGGGTGATGGGAAATAAGGGACGACGAAATCGTGATGTCAAGGATGCATTGGGCATGCAGGTCCAAGCGCGACGCGCCTTGCGGCAAAGTATGCAGCGATGCCGAATCGCGGAAAATTTCAAAGAATCAGCATGCAATCGCCATAGCTGAAAAATCGGTACCGCTGAGCGACCGCCTCACGGTAGGCCTCTAAGGTCAGCTCGCGTCCGGCAAGGGCGCTTACCAGCATGAGCAAGGTGCTCTGCGGCAGATGGAAATTGGTGAGCAAGGCGTCGATCGCGCGGAACTCGTGCGGCGGGTGAATGAAAATGTCCGTCTCGCCCGCGTGATGGATTTCGGCGATGCGCATGCCGACTGGAGAGTTCTTTTTGCCTAGCGCCTCAAGCACGCGGGTCACGGTCGTGCCGACCGCAAGCACGCGACCTGCGGCGTTGACGCGTCTGGCGGTCTCTTCAGTGACAATAAATTTCTCCGAATGCATCACATGGTCGGTCACGACTTCGGCGCTCACCGGACGAAAGGTGCCGACACCGACATGCAGCGTGAGAAACGCGTGCGGAATACTTTGAAGCATTTCCTTGGTGAAATGCAAACCGGCGGTCGGCGCAGCGATCGCACCTTCCTCTTTCGCATAGACCGTCTGGTAGCGTTCTCGGTCGGCTTCTTCTTCGACTCGCCCCATGTAATGCGGCAACGCAAGCTGACCATGCTTTTCCAAATCGAGCGACGAGTTCCAACGGATCAGGCGATCGCCATTTTCAAAGACCTCGGTCACCACGCCGCGAATGCCGCCGACGATGACTTCGCGACCGAGCTTCATGCGTTTGCCGGGTCTGACGAGACAACGCCATTCGAGTTCAGAAAAGCGGTCGAGACACAACAACTCGATGCCTCCATCGTCGGAAAACACGCGCGCCGGAATCACACGCGTGTTGTTGAGCACTAGCAAATCATCAGGCCGCAGATATTCGGCGATGTCGCGAAACATCCGATGCTCGATGCGGCCTGTTTCGCGATGCATCACCAGCATGCGCGACGCGGCGCGATCAGCAAGTGGGCGTGCGGCGATCAGCTCCTCGGGCAGATCGTAATCGAAGTCCTTGGTGCGCTGCGACATGGCGGAGCCGGTGAAATTTTAGCGCTCAATACTCAGCGCGCGGCGACCAAATCATAGCCGCGCCAGTCGCCGATTGTGACATCGGCAAAAGTGCCTACCGGAATCGACTCGTCGACCATGACCGATCCGTCGATCTCTGGCGCGTCCCATTGGGTGCGGCCAACGCCGGGTTGCTCGACGAGCACGCGAACTTTTTTGCCGACTTGCGCTTGGTTGTTTTCGCTAGCAATGCGTTGCAGCTCGGCCATTGCACGCGACCAACGACTCTTGCGCGTCGCATGGTGCAGGTGGCCGTCCATCTTGTAAGCGCGCGTGCCCTCTTCCTTCGAGTACTGAAACACGCCGGCGCGCTCGAATCGGAACTCGCGGATGAACTCCAGCAGCTCGTTAAAGTCCTCCTCGGTCTCGCCCGGGAAACCTACGATGAACGTCGTACGAATGCCGATGCGCGGGATGCCGGCACGCATGCGGCGCAGCAGGTCGCGGATGTAATCGCCACTCGTCACGCGCTTCATCGCGGTGAGCATGCGGTCGGAAATGTGCTGCAGCGGAATATCGACATACTTCGCCACCTTGTCGCACTCAGCGATCGTTTGGATCAACTCGTCCGACCAATGCGCTGGATGAGTGTAAAGCAGCCGCACCCAAAAGTCACCTTCGATGCGGTTGATCTCACGCAGCAAGGTGCAAAGCGAGTTGCCCTTACTCGAATCGACTGGCGAGCTCGGCTTCGGACGCTCGCCTTCCCATTGATCCATGCCGAAATAGGTCGTGTCCTGTGAGATGAGGTTGATCTCTTTGACGCCGGATTTCACCAGCGCTTCGACTTCCTTGACGACTGACTCTTGGGTGCGCGAGCGGTGGCGACCACGGATTTGTGGGATGATGCAAAAGGTGCAGGTGTGGTTGCAGCCCTCGGCGATTTTCACGTACGCGTAGTGATCAGGCGTGAGGCGGAAGCGCGGCGTGGTGTAGTCCGGCACATACTTCGGTTTGAGCGTCACAAAATCGCGCGGATCGTCAGTCGCCGCAGGGCCTTCGGTTTTTTCGACCTCAGTGGAGTTTTGCTTGCCGAGCAAATTTTCAATGATCGGGGCAACCTTGGTGATTTGATCCAAGCCGATGAACGCATCAACCTCGGGCATGATGCCGGGAAGCTCGGTGGCGAAGCGCTGCGAGAGGCAGCCGGCGACGATAATTTTCTGACGCTGGCGCTCGGGATCGTCCTTGCGGGCATTGACCGCGCCAAAGACGGCATCGATCGATTCCTGCTTAGCCATGTCGATGAACGAGCAGGTGTTGACGATCAGGACATCGGCCAGTTCGGGATCGGGAGTGAGGGCCATGCCCGCCTCTGCGAGATGACCGATCATGACCTCGGAATCGATCAGGTTTTTGGCGCAGCCAAGCGAAATGAGACCAACGGTGGTGGACATGAATAAAAAGTGAGGGAATGCACAAACCGTCGCATCAAGGCGGCGGGAGAATCAATTCATCGCCCGGCTTGGGATCGATGCGGCCAACGCCGGGAAGTTGATCGGCAATGCCGCCCTCGGGGGTGACCTCGCTAACAGTGAACTGGCCCAGAATGCCGGTTTTGCGGCGCAGCGCGAGCACCGTACCCTGTTGAACCTGCTCGGGCATGAGGATGTCGAAGGTAATGAATCCACTCTCCGCCACATACTCGCGGATACGGCCAATCAGCAAAGCCTCACCAATCATGCGGGCGCGGCGCAGCTCGCTATCGCCTTTTTCCAGATCGCGCTGGCTCAGCAAACCCTCCTCGTCCTGCGCAAGCTTGACCTCGCGGGCGGCCTTTTCGGCCTCAATCTGCGCCAGCTTTTCCTTACTCTGCTCGACCTCAGCCTTCATCGCCTCAATCTGCGCAGCTTGGGCCTCAGGCGTGGCAGGGGCATTCAGCTTGAGCTGTTGCAGCTGACGCTCGAGTTCCAGTTTGTCCTGCTCCTGACGCAGCTCGGCCACCTGTTTCTTGAGGCGAGCAATTTCGTCCGGCGAAGCGTTCTCGACTCCCCGACGCAGACCCTGCCACGACACCGCCAAAGCGCCGAGCAAAAGCGCGACGGTCGCGCCAAGTAGGAGTTTCATCGTATCCACGCGGGGGAGCTTGGACAGGATAAGGGTGGATGTCAACGCGGCGGACACCTCGCGGCAAGCGAACGCAGGAACGACAAATGTAGCACGATTAGGCTAATATCCGCTTGCGGCCCGTACATTTTTCGTTATGAAAAAAACCGATGAAAGCCACCCTTCTGATTGCCCTTGCCGCCACTTCGATTCTTTTCACCTCCTGCAACACCTTCATCGGTCTTGGCCGCGACATGCGCATCGCCGGCGAGGGCATGGAGAAAGCCGCCAACAAGGCCAGCGGCGGCAGCTCCGAAGACACCTCGGGCGCACCGGTTTATTGATCGTCCCGAGTCTCGGGAACATCGATACCCTCAATAGCCCCGCCAAAAGGCGAGGGCGCAAATCACCAGCGCAAGGCCATAGGCCAAACCCGCGATGACCATCGCATTCCAGCGTTTGGTTTCGGCCGTCACCCAATTGACCGCATCGCGAAATAGATAAGGCATGCCGACCCAGAATAAAGAAGCGGTGAGTAGGCCGTAGGCGTAGATCGGCACGAGCAAGCGCGAGGCAGGGTCTTTCAAAAAGGCCGATTCCAGCAAAGGCGCAGCGGCTAGCAGGCCAAGCACACCAAGCGCGCGCACGGCGAGAAAGTCCCGCACGCTGATAACTACGAGGACCATCGTAATTGGAATGAGAATGCGCAGCAGCGGCTTGGCGTTGTTGAATTCACCCAAATCCATCGCCAAGGCCCCAAGCGTGCCCATGCTGGCAGGCGCGACCAAAAGCCAAAACCAGGCGAGACCAATGCCGAGCAAGATCTGACCCATCACCACATTGCGCGGAAAACTTTTCAGAAATCCCTGCGCCAACTGCGGCCGCAACAGCATGAACACATGCACCGCGATCAATACAAAGCCAAGGATCAGCCCCACTGTGAAAAGAGAAAGGCGCTCGTAAGGGTGCATCGGATCCATGTGGATCTGGAATTAGCGGGCACAAAGCAGTCTATCAAGCGAGATCTGGGGAATAAGTTTCAAGTTTTCGGTGTTTAGTTCACTCTTCCTCTCCGCGTCTCTTGGCGACCTTTGCGCCTTTGCGGTAAATCTTAAAAAAGAATTACCGTATAACTCAAAACTCACAATGCCCAGGAGTACGCGCGAAGGGAATCACATCGCGGATGTTGGCCATGCCGGTCACGAACATCAGCAAGCGCTCGAAGCCGAGACCAAAGCCCGCGTGTGGCACGCTGCCGTACTTGCGCAGATCGGCATACCACGCATAGGCCTCGGGATCGATGCCGTGGCGTTCAAAGTTCGCCGTTAAGACATCAAGCCGCTCTTCACGCTGACTCCCCCCAATGATCTCGCCGATGCCAGGCACGAGCAGGTCCATCGCGGCGACGGTTTTACCGTCGTCGTTGATCCGCATGTAGAAGGGTTTGATTTCCTTCGGGTAGTTGAAAACGGTGACGGGCTTTTTGAAGTGATTTTCTGTGAGCCAGCGTTCGTGTTCGGACTGGAGGTTGAGCCCATATTCGACTGAGTATTGGAAGGTCTCGCCGCTTTGTTGGAGCAGCGCGACGGCATCGGTGTAGGAAATCCGCTCGAAGGATCGCGAAGCAACGAACTCAAGTCTTTCACGCAGGCCCTTATCGACGAACTTTTCAAAAATCGCCAGATCACCCTCATGGTGTTCGAGCATTTCACGGACAAGAAATTTCACCAAGGACTCGGCAAGATCCATGTCGCCGGCGAGGGCGCAGAAGGCCATCTCGGGTTCGATCATCCAGAACTCAGCCGCGTGGCGCGAGGTGTTGGAGTTCTCCGCGCGAAAGGTCGGGCCAAAGGTATAGATGTTCGACAGCGCACAAGCAAAGGTCTCGCCCTCAAGCTGACCGCTCACCGTGAGAAACGCGCGCTTGCCGAAAAAGTCCTCCGCATCGCGCGAGATTTTTTCATCGGGCAGCGTGGTGACGCGGAACATCTCGCCTGCTCCCTCGCAATCACTGGCAGTGATGATCGGCGTGTGAACATGCACAAAGTCGCGCTCTTGAAAAAAGCGATGAATCGCAAAAGCCATGCGGCTGCGTGTGCGGAACACCGCGCCGTGGAGATTGGTGCGCGGACGCAGGTGCGCAATCGAGCGCAGGAACTCCGCGCTGTGGCCTTTTTTCTGCAAGGGGTAGTCCTCCGGCACGCCGCCGACGAGACGGATCGATGTCGCCTGCAATTCCCAATTCTGGCCCGCGGCCGGTGATGGCACGAACTTGCCAAGAACCTCGACCGAGGCACCCGTATTCATCGCCGCAAGCTCGTCGCTGCCAGGAATGCCGGCGTCGGCAACAACCTGCAAATTGGCGAGACAAGATCCGTCGTTGATCTCCAAAAATGAAAACGCTTTCGAGTCCCGCCGCGTGCGCACCCACCCGGCAATGTGGATTTCCTCGCAAGGCTCATCGCGCATGAGCACGCGCTTGATCAATGTTCGCATGCGCATGAATAAGCAGGTGCGCGGTGCTTGTCAAAGTAGCTACATCACGACTTTTGAGAAAGAGTTCACCGGCAAGCGGCGGGGAATCTCTCTTCATCGGCGAGCCTCACTCCACCGGCAGCGACTTATGGCTACCATCACAAAGCGGTGGCTTGGCGCTGTGCTTGCACTGGCACCACCAGACGGTGGTTTTTTCAGCAACCTCGTATTTCACAGGCTGCAGGCCGGTGCCTTTGTGGGATCCGTCGCAGAAAGGTTGATGCGTCGAGCGTCCGCATGAGCACCACCAGTAGG
>JBEEOX010000041.1:0-9525 GCA_041191425.1 Verrucomicrobiota bacterium
ACAATGCTGTTAGATCACGAATCTCGGCGATTGGCTGAGGAAGTCGATGGGGTTTTGATGGATCACCTTTTCGATTTGGGTGGTATCGTGTCCGCGTGATTTCATCCGCAGCGCGCACTTCGGAACAGCCAGTGGATCTGAGATACCCCAATCGCAGGCCGAGTTCATCCACAAGCGCTCGGTGCCGTGCACCTCAAGAATGTCGATGGCACGATCGAGTGAGCACTTGCTGTGCGGGTAAAGCGTCATGCCCGCCCAGTATCCGGCATCGAGCACATGGGTGACCGTGTGCTCCTCGACATGATCAATGATCACCTGCGTGCGATTGAGTTGGGAAAAATTCGCGAGCGAATCGAGGATGAGTCGAGTGCCTTTGAGTTTGTCCTCAAGGTGAGGGGTGTGAATCAGGATCGGAAGATTGTGATCAAGCGCGAGTTGGACATGCTCTTCGAAGATCGTGAGTTCGTTGCGTGTGTTTTTGTTGAGCCCGATTTCACCGATGCCGAGCACATTGGGTGCCTTGAGAAACTGGGGAATGAGCGACATCACTTCGCGAGCGAATACGGGATCGTCGGCTTCCTTCGGATTGATGCAGAGCCACGAGAAATGTTTGATGCCGAATTTTACCGCGCGTTGCGGTTCGTACTCGGTGAGTTGGCGGAAATAGTCGTGAAACCCCTGTGCGGATGAACGATCGAATCCGGCCCAGAAGGCGGGCTCGCAAACGGCCTGACACCCTGCGAGCGCAAGCTTTTCATAATCATCCGTCGTGCGGCTGACCATGTGGGCGTGGGGTTCGATGTATTTCATCGCGGGGTGAAATCAGTGGTCCGGCTTTGGCGCGCCGCTGGCTCCTTGGATGATGGCCTGCAGGACAGGGTCGGTGGATGAATCCGACAGCGATTCGAGGATTTTGCGAGCGCGATCGGGTTGATTTTCCATTAGGATGGGCAATGCGTTTTTTAGGGCCTCGAGGCGGAAATCCGTTGGTCCTTCGTGACGATCGAATCGATCAAGAAACGCGGCCAATTCGACAAGCGAGTGACGCGCTTCGATGAACTGCAGGTTTAAGATTTCGGATTTCCCCGGCATGGTGCTGGCTTATTTGCTAATTTCGACCGGATTGATTTTTTTCTCTGAAAAACGGCAGATGATCAGGAGTTTGTCTCTGTCCCGCGATGCACCGAGTCTCACGCTTCCCTTTGCGGGTAAGTGCCAAAGGTGAGTGGGCTGAAATGCACTATCGGCGATCGATGAGGTGTTGAGTTCGGGCGATGAGATCACAGGCTTGCCGTAAAGTTTGCTGAGCAAATGTGCGAATTTCTCCCAACAGGGGATCAGCTTGTCTTTGGCCTCATTGATGGGTTGGGGATCGGTGTGGAGGTTCAGCTCGCTCAAGCTATCGCCGTCATTCCAATCGAAAAACAGGGAGGCATCGAGTTCGCCGACTTTTCCCGTGGTGCGAAATATTCCGTTTAGTCCTGAGCGGCCAATGAAGGTCTCATCGACGGTGAGTTTGGCGAATTTGCTGGCCTTGAGTTTTTCCTCAACCTGCTCGCGGTTGTCGCCAAACAGAACTTGATCGAAAATGGCGGCGGGGTTCGAAGCGGATTTGCTTTTAGCCGGATGATTTTGATCGAGCCAGAAACGATCATCCTCATGAAGTAGGCCCAGACTAAAGGTGGTTGGCTTTTGGTTGGCGAGCAGGATGGTGACTTCCTTGTCGGTGCGGCTCACAAATTCACCCTCAAAAGACTTTGTGCCATCTGCATTTCTCCATGTCTTTGCTTGCAGGCAAAGGGTTGAGGTCAGGGCAATGGCGATGATGAGTTTCACGACCGTGGAGATTTCAGTGTCCTTGTGGTTTTTGTCGAGGCTCCCACTCGCGGCGTGAACGAGAGCGGACTGAGAAGATCACGGGGATGCCGGGAGCTGGGTGAGCGGCGCGGTACTGGTTGGTGAGATAGGATTCGTAGCTGCTGGACATGAGCCGCTTGTCATTGACGAAGAGTACGATCACCGGCACGGGAATCACGCTGTATTTTTCGTTCGTTGCGGCGGTGGCGTAGTAGAGTTTGAGGCGGCGTTTGAGGCGGCTGTCGAGTGGGGGCGGATTGGTTTCGAAGGCCGTTTGGAGAATGCGGTTGAGTTGACCGGTACCAGGAATGTTTTGCGATCCTTTGCGGACTTTGAGGGCCTCCTTGAGGACTTTTTCCACCGACCCGCCGGTTTTGGCCGAGCATGCGACGAGCGGTGCAAAGTGCAGGAAAAACAATTCGCGGCGGGCGTGTGCGGTCGCTTCTTCGAGGCGCGCGGAAAGTTTTCCGTCCGGGTGGAAAAGGTCGAATTTGTTGAGGACGATGAGGCAGGGTTTTTTTTCATCGATGATCGTCTGAGCGATCTTTCGGTCCTGCGCCGAGATGCCAGCGGTGACATCGACCACCAAGACGCATAGGTCGGCGCGGCGAATCGCCTTCTCGGTGCGCATGGCGGAGAAGACCTCAACCGAATTGTCGCGCTTGCCACGGGGGCGAAGTCCTGCGGTATCGATGAGCGTAAATTTCTCGCCTTGGAACGAGCAGGGAAGATCAATCGCATCACGAGTGGTGCCAGCGATGTTGGAGACAATGGTCCGATCATCCTTCAGGATGGCATTGGCGAGTGAAGACTTGCCGGCGTTCGGTTTGCCGACGATGGCGATCTTGATGCCCTCGGATTCGGCAACCTCGGCGATGGCGTCCGATTCATCGGCGAGTGGCGCAATGACCGCATCAATCTCATCGCAGAGTTGACCGAAGTTGCGTCCGTGCTCCGCAGAGACAAAGAGGGATTTTGAAAATCCAAGTCGCGCGAAATCCGAAAAGGCCGATTCATGTTTCGGGTCATCGACTTTGTTGAGGACCAGAATGACCGGCGGTGTTGCCTTGCGGAGTTTTTGGGCAATCGATTGATCGGTTGCGGTGAGCCCGTCGTGAGCATCGACCACGAACAGGATGAGGTCGGCCGTTTGCATCGCGATGTCCGCCTCGATGGCGACTTGCGCATCGAAGCCGTCCTCGATGTTGCCGCCGATGCCGCCGGTGTCGACGATCGTGCAGGCGCGTGCGGTCGCTTTTGAAGGAGCGGAAATGCGGTCGCGGGTGACCCCGGGTTGGTCGTGGACGATGGCGATCTTGCGTCCGGCAAGGCGGTTGAAGAGCGCGGATTTACCGACATTCGGGCGTCCGACGATGGCGACAGTGGGCATGGGAAGATCAAATGGGGTAAACGCGTTGCGCGCAAGGTTTTGCGTGGTGCAAACCGATGGTGCGGGTCACTCGATGATGCATTAAGTCGGGCGGCGAACGTTGATTACCGCTACGAAAAAACCCCGCCTTGTGGGGCGGGGTTGATTCACGCGAACTGGGATGGCGGAGCGGACGGGGCTCGAACCCGCGACCTCCAACGTGACAGGCTGGCGCTCTAACCAACTGAGCTACCGCTCCATCCCGTTCGGGTGGGCGGGAAACTAGGAGGCGCTCACGGCGGAGGCAACACCTTTTTTCGAATCGCTGGAAATTTTCATGTGGTTCAGGCGAGTTGCTGTGCGGCGGCCTCGAGGCTGGGAAGGTCTTCGACCGAAATGACGCTGACATCCTTGTCGATTTTAGCGACGAGGCCTGCGATCACCTTGCCGGGGCCGAGTTCGATGAAATGGCGGTGACCCATCGCGATGAGGGCCTGAATCGATTCCGTCCATCGCACCGAACCAGTGACTTGTTTCTCTAGCATCGCGCGGATTTCTGCGGGATCGCTCACCGCCTTGGCCGAGAAGTTGCACACGACCGGAATGCTGGGTGATTGCATCGGCGTGGCGGCGAGCTCGGGTGCAAGCGCATCCTGTGCCGATTGCATGAGTCGCGAGTGGTATGCGCCGGCGACATTGAGTTTGATGGCGCGGCGAATGCCGAAGTCCTTGGCTTTGGCGATGGCATCATCGATGCCACTTACACTGCCCGAGAGAACGATTTGGCCCGGGGCGTTGAGATTGGCGACATCGACATCGGTGGCTTTGGCGAGTTCGCGGACTTGGTCTTCATCGCCGCCGATGAGCGCAGCCATCGAGCCTTCGGTGGCAAGGCAGGCTTGCTCCATCAGCGCGCCGCGCTTGCCGACAATTTTCAGTCCATCCTCGAAACTGAAAGTGCCGGCAGCCGCGTGGGCGGTGAATTCGCCGAGCGAGAGACCGGCGGCGGCGACGGGCTTGAGGCTGAGGACTTTTTCACGCAAGAGCGCGAGAGCTATCAGTCCGTGAAGATAAAGCGCTGGTTGGCAGTGCGAGGTTTTGGTGAGTTCCTCCTCGGGTCCCTCAGTCATGATTTTTGAGATCGAAAACCCGAGTGCTTGATCGGCAGATTCAGCCATCTGACGGGCGGTGGCGGAGGCTTCGATGAAGTCCTTGCCCATGCCGATTTTTTGGGCTCCCTGACCTGAGAAAAGAAGAACGATGTCGCTCATGATGCGAGGGGTTTAAGGCATGCCTGGCTGGCTGCAAAGCGCAAACGATGCGTGTCACGCATCGGGATATTATAAATTCACAGTTTAAATCAGGCTTGTCGGTTGACCAATGCGCGGGCCGCGGCGTAGATTCAGCGCCCTCGCTTCCACGCATGAAAACTCCCATCACAGTTTCAGTCACCGGTGCCGCCGGCCAGATCGGCTACGCGCTACTTTTTCGCATCGCTTCGGGTTTTGTGTTCGGTCCGGACCAGCCTGTGAACCTGCGTCTCATCGAGATCGAGCCCGGCATGGCCGCGCTTGAAGGGGTGATGATGGAACTCGATGACTGCGCCTTTCCATTGCTCAACGAGGTGGTCGGCACATCGGATCTTGATGAAGGATTCGATGGGACCAACTGGGCACTTCTCGTTGGTTCCGTTCCACGAAAGGCGGGAATGGAGCGTGGTGATTTGCTCGGCATCAACGGCAAGATTTTCACTGGTCAGGGCAAGGCCATAGCCCGCAACGCGGCTAGTGATGTGCGCGTGCTCGTCGTCGGCAACCCCTGCAACACGAATGCGCTTATCGCGATGAACAATGCCGATGGTGTGCCGAAGGAGCGTTTCTTTGCGATGACCCGACTTGATGAAAATCGTGCCAAAAGCCAACTCGCGAAGAAGGCGGGTGTGCATCAATCGGAAGTCACCAATCTTTGCATTTGGGGCAATCACTCGGCGACTCAGTATCCGGATTTCACGAATGCAAAAATTCAAGGTCGTTCAGTGAGCGATGTCATTTCGCAGGCCGACTGGCTCAAGGGTGAATTCATTAGCACCGTGCAACAGCGTGGGGCGGCGATCATCAAGGCACGCGGCGCCTCATCGGCAGCCTCAGCGGCGAATGCCGCGATGGACACCGTGAGAAGCCTCATCACGCCAACGCCTGCAGGTGATTGGCATTCGGTCGCTGTTTATTCCGATGGATCCTATGGCATTGAAAAAGGCCTCATGGCTTCGATGCCGATCCGCACCATCAGCGACGGCAAGTGGGAGGTTGTGCAAGGTCTGCCGATCGATGACTTCAGCCGCGAGAAGATCGATGCATCGATCAACGAGCTCAAGGAAGAGCGCGATGCGGTGAAGGATTTGCTTCCGGGTTAAGCCGACATCGTCAGATGCCAGCGCCGGAGCTTTCGGATTTACTCGAACGAACCCGAAGGTTCAAGAGTTCCACGCCGAGCGAAAAGGCCATGGCGAAGTAGATGTAGCCCTTGGGGATTTCGAAGTGGAGTCCCTCGGCGATGAGCGCGGTGCCGATCAGAATGAGGAAGGAAAGAGCGAGCATTTTCACTGATGGATGGCGTGAAACAAAATCGCTGATTGGACCGGCGGCGATCATCATGACGGCGACCGAAATCACGATTGCCAAGGCCATTACTGAGAGGTGGTCGGCCATGCCGGCGGCGGTGATGACCGAGTCGAGTGAGAAGATGATGTCGATGAGAGCGATTTGCAGGAGGACGGCTGCGAAGCTCGAGGCCTTGGCAGAGACGCTGGAATGTTCACTGTCTTCGAGCTTGTGATGGATCTCCTTGGTGGATTTCCAGATCAGGAAAAATCCGCCGATGAGAAGAATGAGGCCCTTGCCGGTGATGCCAAGCATACCGCCGTGCTCTGCGGCCTCGGGCATCATTTTCCAAAATGCGGGCGCGACGGGAAAGGTGAAGAGCACAGTCTTGAGGCTCATGATCCATTTGATGGTCACGAGCAGGCCGAGGCGGCTGAGCATGGCGAGGCCGAGTCCGATGAAGCGTGCCATGCGTCGTTTTTCGGGTGGTAGGCGGTCAACGAGGATCGAGATGAAGACGATGTTGTCGATGCCAAGAACGATCTCGAGCAGAGTGAGGGTCGCGAGAGCGGCCCATGCGTTGGGGTCGGAAAACCAGCTGTAGTCGAACATGGCGGTATCAGGATTGTTGTGAGGCGAATGCGAGAGCGCGTTGTTTCATTTGGGTGGCCATGAGTCCGAGGGCGTTGGCGCGCGTGGGGGCAAGGTGTTCCTTGAGGCCGGTGCGGTCGATGAAGCCCATGTCGGCGGTGAGAATCGCATCGGGTGCCTCGCCGTTCAGCACTTGAATGAAGAGGGCGATCATGCCCTTGGTGATAAGCGAGTCGGAATCGGCTGAGAATTCGATGCGGCCATCGTGCATGGAAGCATCGAGCCAGACCTGGGACTGGCAGCCTTTGATCAGATGATCCGGGGTTTTGGCAGATTCCTCCATCGCCGGGAGTTTTTTGCCGAGGCCGATGACATACTCGTAGCGTTCGGTCCAGTCATCGAAGAGCGCGAGTTCGTCGAGCAATTGCTTTTGTTTTTCGGCGATGTTCATGAGTGCTTACGGGGGATTTGAAACCTCGGCTTGGCGCATCGCAAGCCGTATCGTGGATCAGGTTGCAGGGACGATTTTTTGCAGGGATTTACCGAGGATTAATGCGAGGGGCGGCACGCAGAAGGCGAGCCACGGCAATGGGTTCTCGGATAACATTGCAAACGGGAGGATAAAGGTCAAATCGACAAGCGGGATGCCAGCGAGGAGCATGGAAACGCCAGTGAAGGTGGATTTGCGCAAAAGCGTGAGCGCGACAGTCATCCACAGCAGATAAGGCAGCGCGGCGAGCCAGAGGTGAATGATGCAGCGAGCATCCTCAATGTGGGGAGCAAGGCAGGTGATGACGACCAAGAATGGATAGGCGTATAGGTGGATATGGCTGAAGCGATTACTGGAATTCGATTCGCTTCGCGCGATGAGTGAGAGTCCAGCGGTATGAATGAACAAGCCAGCGGCAATGGCGATGAGCTCGGCTGTCAAGGTCGGCTGATTGCAGGCGAAGTAACCGAGTGCTGGTAGAAGTGCGCGACAGAGCCCCATCGGGATGATTGCCCAAGCAGTGGACTTGTGTGACTTGGTGTAAATGAGAATAAGGCCGAGGATGACACACGCAACGGTAAGCGAGCGCGGATTCGCGGCGACAAAAGCCAGTCCTGCGAGGCTGCAGACAATCGCAAAGCTAAGGTAGCTTGAGGATTGGAAAATTTTTTTCGGCAACGCGCGTTCGGGTCGGTGGATGGCGTCCCGGTTTCGGTCGTGCCAATCGTTGAGGAGATTGCCGGCGAGGTAGAGCAGAATGCCGCAGGCGATGGCGCTGATCGCATTTGGGGTGTGGATGGGGTTGGTAATGCCCGCAAGCAGAATGCCCGTGATCACATTGCAGGCGACGCTTGGGACATTCGGTGTGCGCAATGTCGCGAGCAAGGCGATCAATTTCGTCGCTAGGTTCATGACTGCGCCGGGATAAAAATTTCCCCGTGTGTCAGCGATTGCGCGAAAAATGCTTCAACCGGTGGTGGTTTTGCTGACATTATCTCTCTGCCATGTTTGAGGGTTTGAAGCGACTAGCCGACCAGCGTCCGGGGTTTAGGCTGATGGAGTTGGCGGTGGGCATGGCGGTGTTTTTGCTGCTTTGTGCGGCGGGTGTGGCAGGAAGCATGCGCATGCTGGAAAATGGGCGCAAGTCGAAGGCGCTTTCGCAGTTTCGCGATTTCCAGATGGGTATGTCGCTTTTTGAGGGCGACTATCAGAAGCCGCCAATTCCCAAGTCAAAACGCGACAGTGGGTGGGATACGATTTATGGTGATCCGGAGGGAAATTATTCCACGCAGTTCCTCGTTGCGGCCTTGGCGGGTGAAGATCGGGAGTTTCCTTACAAGGGTGAAACTTTCTCCACGAGGGAAAGCAATCCACAGAAAAAGTCCTACATGGTTTTTCAAATGGCGCAGGACGGAAAGTACGGCATCGGGCCGGATGGCAGGTTGCTTGATCCGTGGGGAGGCAATGTGATTGTGGCGATCAACGGTTTCAAATCGACCAACCCCCAAGAGCAATTGGTGGATTTCAACAATGGTCGCAATGATCGAAGGCTGCACACCTTCGGGCTTGCCGAGTATCACGAAACCAAGCCCAAGGATGAGGCCTATGTGTTCTGGTCCTTCGGCAAGGATGGTCGCAAAGGCAAGGGTGGCAATGCCCGCAGCATCGAAACGCTGACAGGTTCGGATGATGTCATCTCCTGGTAAGAGGAAACGAGCTTAGGCGGGATCTGCGTCGATGATGCGTGGGAAAACTGGAGCGGGTTTGCCAATTTCGTGACCATCTGGAATGAGGCCCCAGCGCAGATCGTGGAGGTGGAGTTGCGCGAGATGGGGAAGTTTGAGTTGCTCGGCTAGGCTTTCGACCGCGGTCGGCAGAATAGGCCCTAGAAGCACCGCGCAGTGGGCGACACTTTCCGCAAGGTGATAAAGCACGGTCGCGAGGCGTTCGTGTTTTTGTGGATCTTTGTTCAACTCCCATGGCTTCATGCGCTCGGCGTAGCCATTGCAATGAACGACATGACGGCTGATCGCTTCTATCGCGGCCGCTACATTGAATTCGTCCATGGCCGTGCGGTAATCGGCGGTGGAGTTGATGAGCGATGTTTGCAATGCGAGGTCATCGTCGCTGGCCATGCCACCGCGATGCAGGATGCCTGCGGTGAAACGCTGACTCATGTTGAGCGCGCGGTTGCAGAGGTTGCCCAGTTCGTTGGCGAGCTCGGTGTTGTAGAGCATCACGAGTCGCGATGGATCGAAGTCCGCGTCCTTGCCGGTGACAATGTCGCGCATGAGGTAGTAGCGCAGCGCGTTGACCCCGAATTTTTCGGCGAGTTCTTTGGGATCGACGATGTTGCCGAGCGACTTGCTCATTTTTTCGCCGCGGATGTTCCACCATCCGTGGACGAGCAGGTGGGGCATTTCGGAATCGGGAAAACCCATCGCGTGAAGCATGCAGAGCCAGTAGATGCCGTGGGCTGGCACAAGGATGTCCTTGCCGATGAGGTGGACGGGGCGCTCATCGCTGGTCCAGAGATTTTTGAAATTGGGAAGATGGTCGGACGCGGTTGCTTGGTAACCAGCGAACGAGACATAATTGATCAATGCGTCGAACCACAC
>JBEEOX010000042.1:0-9410 GCA_041191425.1 Verrucomicrobiota bacterium
ACTTGGCCTGGGCTACCTGCCGCTTGGCCAAGCAGCCAACACTCTCTCCGGCGGCGAAGCCCAACGCCTCAAGCTCGCCCTCGAACTCGCCAAGCCGCCCGCCACCCACACGCTCTATCTCTTCGACGAACCCACCACCGGACTCCACTTCGGCGATGTCCAACTCCTCATCAAGGCCTTCCTCCAACTCCGCGACGCGGGCCACAGCGTGCTGGTCGTCGAGCACCACCTCGATGTGATCGCAGCCGCCGATTGGGTCATCGACCTCGGCCCCGGCGGCGGATCCCACGGCGGAGAGCTCGTCGCCCAGGGCAGCCCGAACGATATTTCAAAAATCGCCAAATCCCCCACCGGCCAAGCCCTCGCGTTGCGCGCATGACCTACAACTTTTAACTCTTCACTCACATCCGCTATTGCCGCAAAGCCACCTCTGCACCACCCTTCCGCGCCGCCGCGAAACACCGCCATGTTTTCACCCGATTCGATCCTCGCCGATTTTCCGATTCTCGATCAATCGATCCATGGTCGGCGCCTGATCTATCTCGACAACGCGGCCACTACCCAAAAACCGCAGTGCGTTCTGGATACCTCGCGACGCTACTACGAATCGATCAACTCCAACATCCACCGCGGCACACACCAACTCGCACGCGCCGCGACCGAAGCTTTCGAAAATGCCCGCACCACAGTCGCCAAGCACCTCAACGCCGCATCCAGCGACGAAGTGATCTTCACCTCCGGCACCACCGGCGGCATCAATCTCACCGCCAACATCCTCTCACTTTCCGGCCGTATCAAAGCCAACGACGAAGTGCTCATCTCCGCGCTCGAACACCACTCGAACATCGTGCCATGGCAAATGCTCTGCCAACGCACCGGCGCGAAACTTAAAATCATCCCCTGCGACGAGAACGGCACGCTCGATCTCGACGCTTTCCACGAAGCTCTCCAAGGGCCCGTCAAAATCCTCGCCCTCACCGCGATCTCAAATGCCTTTGGCACGATCAACCCGATCGCCGAAATGACCCGCGCCGCGAAAGCTGCAGGCGCCATCGTGCTCATCGACGCCGCGCAGTCGATCGCCCACCTGCCAACCGATGTTAAAGCAATCGGTGCCGATTTCCTCGTTTTCTCGGGCCACAAAATTTACGCACCCACCGGCATCGGTGTGTTGTGGGGACGCAAGAGTCTGCTTGAAGAACTCCCCCCATGGCAGGGCGGCGGCGAAATGATCAAGGAAGTCACCTTCGAACACACGACCTACAACGATCCACCCTTCAAGCACGAAGCCGGCACCCCCAACATCGAAGGCACCATCGCACTCGCCGCGGCGATCGATTATGTGAACCGTATCGGGCTCGAAAACATCCACACGCACGAAGCTTCACTGATCCGCCGCGCCGCCGAGGCGATTTCCCACATCCAAGGCATTCGCCTCTACGGCCCCGCCGATCGCTCCGGCTCACTCTCCTTCAACATCGAAGGCCTCCACCACTACGACATCGGCACCCTGCTCGATCAAATGGGCGTCGCCGTCCGCACCGGCCACCACTGCTGTCAACCGCTCATGAAACGCTTCGGCATCACCGGCACCGTCCGCGCTTCCTTTGCTCTCTACAACACTCAAGAAGAAGTCGATTCATTCGCCAAATCCCTCGAAAAAGCGGTCGGGATGCTGAGGTGAAAAATCGGGCGGACCAAAGATCGGCCAAAAAAGTGGTCGGGGCGGCCAGATTCGAACTGACGACTTCCTGCTCCCAAAGCAGGCGCTCTACCAGGCTGAGCTACGCCCCGTGACGGGCGGGCAATCTAGGACGCTTGATCACGCGAATCAAGAAATTCCTCGCAAAAGAGACAGGCAGGTCGGCCCAGCTTGACATCGTCACGGTCCAAAACAAGATTTCAACACGACAGGGGTGTCCAACGAACGATGGACCGAGATGTTCCAACGCGAGGAACAGACCCTCCGAACCTGATGCGGATCATGCCGCCGTAGGAAGTCGAGCGAAACACTCTTCCACCCCCTCGGCCGTGCCAATCCGCACGGCATTTTTGTTTCAACACCTCCATCAACTCCCATGAAAATCACCGAAGAATCATCCGCAAGCCACGACGCCTCACGCACTCCCTTGCCTGCTTCGACCCGAGTTTATGTGGAGGGCAATCTGCATCCCTCGCTTCGCGTTCCGATGCGTGAAATTTCACTTTCCCCCACCAAGTCATTCAATGGTCGCGAGGAAGCAAACGAACCCGTTCGCGTGTACGACTGCTCAGGTCCTTGGGGCGACCTCTCATTCACGGGCACGGTCGAGCAGGGTCTTCCCGCGCTGCGTCGCGAATGGATTTTGCAAAGAGACGATGTCGAAAGCTACGAAGGTCGGCCCGTCAAACCACAGGACAATGGCTACCTCACGGAAAAACATGCGGAGTACGCCTCGCAATCGGAACGCTCCAATCGCCTGATGGAATTTCCCGGACTCACCAGCGAGCGGCGTCAACCACTGCGCGCAAAAAACGGCAAGCCCGTCACTCAACTTCACTACGCCAAAGCCGGCTTCATCACGCCCGAAATGGAATTTGTCGCGATCCGCGAAAACATGCGACGCGCAAAAATGGCTGACCTTAAGGAGGACATCGTCCGCAATCATCCGGACAAACAGCACAGCGGCTCGTCACAACTTTCGGGCAGCCCCTACACCCCATCAATTTTCTCCCGTTTTCCTCAGCGCATTCCGGACGAAATCACCCCCGAGTTCGTTCGCAGTGAAATTGCAGCCGGACGCGCGATCATTCCGGTGAATATCAATCACCCCGAATGCGAACCGATGATCATCGGCCGCAACTTTTTGGTGAAGATCAACGCCAACATCGGCAACAGCGCGGTGGCGTCGAGCATTGAGGAGGAGGTCGAAAAAATGCGTTGGGCCACGAAATGGGGCGCCGACACAGTGATGGATCTCTCAACCGGAAAAAACATCCATGCCACGCGCGAATGGATTCTGCGCAACTCGCCCGTTCCGATTGGCACGGTGCCGATTTATCAGGCCTTGGAAAAAGTGAACGGCAAGGCCGAGGATCTTACCTGGGAGTTGTATCGCGACACACTCATCGAGCAAGCCGAGCAAGGCGTCGACTACTTCACCATTCACGCGGGCGTTCTGCTGCGTTTCGTGCCGCTCACCGCAAGCCGCATGACCGGCATTGTTTCGCGCGGCGGATCCATCATGGCGAAATGGTGCCTTGCGCATCACAAGGAAAACTTCCTCTACACGCACTGGGACGAAATCTGCGACATCTGCGCGGCCTATGATGTGTCGTTCTCAATCGGCGACGGACTTCGCCCCGGATCGGTGGCCGATGCCAATGACAAGGCACAATTCGGCGAGCTTGAAGTGCAAGGCGAACTCACCCAACGCGCGTGGGCCAAAGGCTGCCAAGTCATGAACGAAGGCCCGGGTCATGTGCCGATGCACATGATCGAAGAGAACATGGCCAAGCAACTCGAGTGGTGCCACGAAGCTCCCTTCTACACGCTTGGACCACTCACCACCGACATTGCACCGGGCTACGATCACATTACCTCCGGCATCGGTGCCGCAATGATCGGATGGTACGGCTGCGCGATGCTTTGTTATGTCACTCCCAAGGAACACCTTGGCTTGCCGAACAAAGACGATGTGAAGGCCGGTGTCATCACTTACAAACTCGCCGCCCATGCGGCCGACCTGGCGAAAGGACATCCCGGCGCGCAGTACCGCGACAACGCACTCAGCAAAGCCCGCTTCGAGTTCCGCTGGGAAGACCAGTTCAACCTCGGCCTTGATCCCGAAACTGCCCGCGCCTATCACGATGAAACACTGCCGCAAGATGGCGCCAAAACAGCTCATTTCTGCTCCATGTGCGGACCGCATTTCTGCTCGATGAAAATCACTGAGGATGTGCGCAAATACGCGGCCGAACAGGGCCTTGCGGAAGAAGATGCCCTCAATGCCGGCATGGCGGAAAAAAGCCGCGAATTCACCGAAAGCGGCAGTGAGATCTACGCAAGCCGATGATTGCGCCGCTCAACTCTGCAGCCAGACCGACTTGAGATATTTCTCACCCGTGAAATCGGCAGGCATCGGCGCATGGCTTACGGCGTAATTGCGCGACAGCGAGGCAAGCAATTGCCTTTCAAATTTACGCGGCGTCAACTGCCTAAAATTCGTGCAGCAAAGGATCCACCCATTTGGCGCGAGAACTTTTTCCGCGAGCGCCACCAGTTCGCCGAAATTTTCTTCCACGCGAAACACTCTGCCGTCTTTGTCGCGCGAAAAGGTCGGTGGATCCAGCACGATGCCGTCAAACTTTCGTCCCTGTTTCGCAAATCGCGAGAGCCAATGAAATGTGTCACCCTTGCAGTAATGATGATCCTCGGGCTTGAAACCGTTGTGGGAAAAATTTCGCTTCGCCCATTCAAGGTAAGGTTGCGAAAGATCGAGCGTAGTGGTCTCCGCGCCCGCCGCAGCACCAGCCACCGAAAAGGCCCCAGTGTAGGCAAAGGCGTTGAGCAACTTTTTGCCAGGCTCGAGCATTCGCCGAATTTCCGCGCGATTGTCTCGCTGATCCAAAAAAATTCCCTGCGAGTAACCCGACTGAAACGAAATTTCGAATTTCAACCCATTCTCACGGATCAAAAATGGTTCATTGCAACGCGGGCCAGCCACCCAAGCAGGTGATTCCTTCGCATGCATGTCGAGGCGTTTAGCGTAAACGCTCTCATCGCGATCGCGCAGCCACTCACCCATCTGCGGAGACAAGCGATCACTCGTCGACGAGAGCAGCCAGCGGCCCGCAAAAGTTTCGAGAAATACATCGGGCAAGCCATCGCCCGCGCCATCGAACAATCGCACGGCATCGGTATCAGGACTCATGATCGCATCTCTGCGAGCGATCGCCGATTCCATCAACTCACGCAACGACTTACCCGATCTCTCGATGTTTCTCACGCCTTTCAAAGGGATTGAGCCATTTTTTCAAGCCCCTCCATCATCCTCTCACGCGGACAGCCAAAGTTGAATCGCACAAAGCCAGGCCACCCGAAAAACGCTCCATCAGAAAGAAACAATCCCGCCTTTTCTTCAAAATGCTTTGCCGGATTTTCCAAGCCAGCACCCCGCGCATCGATCCATGCCAGATAAGTCGCCTCACCTGTCGTGACTTTCAAACTTGGACAGCGTTGGTTGATGAAATCAACCAGTGCATCCCTGTTGGATCGAAGATATTCGACCAACTCAAGCCGCCATGACTCGCCGTGACGGTAGGCCGCCTCTGCCGCATAATATGACAGCGCATTGATCTCTGCCAGCGTGTGACCACGAGCAGCCGAGAAACGCCGACGCAACGAATCATCTGAAATCACAGCAAACGCGTACCCGAGTCCTGCAATGTTCCAAGTCTTGCTGGGCGAAAGCAGAACGATCACTCGCGATTGGAATTTTTCCGGCAATATCAAAGCCGAAACATGCGGTGTTGATTTTTCATCGAGAATCAAATCGCAGTGAATTTCATCCGAAACCAAAACCAAATCATGACGCTCGCAGAAATCCGCCAACCGCTCGATCTCGCCGCGCGTGAAAACACGACCCAGTGGGTTCTGCGGATTGCACAACAAGAAGACCTTCAGATCGGGTGTCACCGCACGCTCCATCGCCTCCCAATCAAAGCTCCAACCCAAATCGGTTATGACATGATCAACCGTCACTAATTTCGCGCCTGCATCGTGGTGCACCGCAAGAAATGGCGGATACACCGGCGTACAGGTCATCACCGCTCCGCCTTGACAAAAGGCCCTCACCGCAAGCGACAAGGCCGGCACCAATCCGCCCAGATGCACGATCTGATCGATCGGAATTTCAACCCCGCGCCGAACGCGCAGATAATTGAGCACGGCCTCATTGAGCCCCGAATGCGGATGCGCATAGCCGAACACGCCGTGATCCACGCGCCGATGCAAGGCCTCGAGAATCACGGGCGCGGATGCAAAATCCATGTCCGCGACCCAAAATGGATCCAACTCCGGCCTGCGGTCGTACTTGATGCAGCCCGTCCCTCGCCGTTCGATCCGTTGGTCAAAATTTCCACTCATCCGCCCCCTTTGTCGCTGGTGATGACCCTTTGTTCAAGCTCCGGAATTCACCCACATCCACTGCCGCGGGGCTTGCAGTCGCATGGAGCATCGCGCATGCTCAGGTCGTGACAGACATGACGGAAAAACGCCGCTGGAATGCGTATGTCTGCCCGACATGTCGTTTGGTTTTCAAGTTTCCCGCCGACAACGATGATCGCGGAGCCTGCTGCCCGGCTTGCCATCAGTTGCTGCAAATTCCCGATCAACACTCGTCAGCTGTCGAGCCCATCCCCGATGATTCATCATCAACTAAGGGGCCTGAAAAAATCCGAAAACGCCGCAAGCGCAATCGGCCCAAGGACAATTTTTCCTGGGAAAAGGAAAATGAACCAAAGCTGGTGCGCAGAGGCAGGCGCAAGCGAGGTGCTCAAGTCCTCATGCTGCTGAGCATCCTCGTCACCAGCGCGCTGCTGGCATGGTTCATGCTGGACCAAAACAAAACCAATTCCACGCAGACTAACCAAACAGTCGAAGTGCCAGCCATCACGTCGCCCCCACCAGCCCCCAAAGAAGCCAAACCGGTCGAACCCGATGTTCCAAAAATCGATCCAAATTTCATCACCGATGCAGAAGTGCTTGCCGGAAAATTTTTGTCAGCTCAATCAGTCGAGGAGTTGAGGCCACTTGTTCGCAACCCCGATGTCACCATCCCGCGCATCATGAAGCTCCATCCCGATGGTAAGATCGACATGGGTGGCTTGCATGACTTCAACCCGACCGAAGAAATCAGGAAGTCGGATGATTTCATCTCGGTTTCAGTTCGCACCAAGGACTTCGCCGATCGAACCATGATCTTTGTTGATACCGCTGAAGGCATACGCATCGATTGGGAGAGTTGGGTCGGATGGTGCGAAATGGGCTGGGAGGCATTCATGGCTTCAAAGCCGACCACCGGCACGCTGTTCAGGGTCAAGCTTAACAAGTCCAATTACTTTAACTTCAACTTCACGGATGAGAAAAAATGGAAGCCCTACATTTTGTTCTCATTTGATGAAACGCAGCGACTCTACGGGTATGTCGAAAGAGATTCAGCCGAAGCAAAAAAAATCGCTGAATCGCTTGGACCTAAAGACAGCTACTTCACGCTCTCACTTAAGTTTCCCAACGATGCAGCGACCAACAATCAAGTCATCATCGAACGCGTGATCAGCAACGGATGGGTCGTCCCCACCTCCCCGCCCCCATGAAACCAAGCTCCTACGACAAGGCGCTCGAGCTCAACCTCGATCCGAAGGTTTACGGCACGCTTGCTGAAATCGGTGCTGGCCAGGAGACCGCCAACTGGTTTTTCCGCGCTTCCGGCACCGCCGGCCTCGTGGCCAAAACGATATCTGCGTATGACATGACCATGAGCGATGAGATCTACGGCAAGACCGGCCGTTATGTCTCTGCCGAAAGGCTCTCGGCCATGTTGCGTCACGAATATGGCATCCTGCTGGATCGCCTCGCACCAAAACGCGGAGCGGACACGACATTTTTTTCGTTCTGCAACACCGTTCGCGCACGCGGCTACCGGGATTCCGGCGAGTGCCACGGCTGGCTTGGCATACGATTTCAAATCAAGCCCGGTGATCCGTCCTCGGACATTGTCATCCACATTCGACTGCTCGATCAGCGATCTATCGATCAAATGGAAGCTCTCGGCATTATCGGGCTCAACCTGATCTACGCCGCCTTTCGCCACCGCGGTCACCTCAATGAGTTCGCAGAATCACTGACGGACAACCTCAACAGCGGAAGGGTTGAGATCGACCTTCTCAAATTCAGCGGCCACGGCTATGGATTCTTCGACAATCGTCTATGCGCTCTACAACTGGTCCAAAGCGGACTCACCGATGCGACGATGTTCCTCCCCAACGGCGAAGTCGTCCAACCCGCCGAGGCCCTTTACCACCGCCCGGTGCTTCTACTTCGTGGAAGTTTCAATCCAGTGATGAACATCCACCTCGAGATGCTTACAGGCGCGCGGCAGCAATTCTCACAATCACTGACATCGGAGGAAAAGGGTCGCGAAATTGAACTTTGCGAAATTTCCATGCACAACCTCTTGCGTGGATCCGGCGTCGATCCGGTCGACTTCATCGATCGCGCGGATGCTCTTCAGTCCTTGGGGAAAACCGTGCTCGTTTCGCGCTGCGCCGAGTTCCACCGCATCGCGGCGTTTCTCAATCGCTGCACCGACAGCCCGGTTGGGATCATCCTCAGCATCGGACTCCTCAACGAGCTCTTCAAAGCCAAATGGTCGGAAAACCTCGCGGGCGGACTGCTCGAGTCATTCGGTCGACTCTTCAAAAAGGGGGTCACGCTCGAGGTTTTTCCTTGGAAAAACCGCAAAACCGGAGAGTTGGTCACCGCTGAAAATTTTCATGCGCCAGAAAACTGCAAGCACCTCTACGAGCACTTTGTTGAGAACGGCCGCATTCGTGCAATTCCCTGCGAAAGCGACGCGCTTCTCGACTTCACGAGCCGCGATGTTTCGCGCATGATCCTGAAAGATGACCCCCAATGGCGAGAACTCGTCCCTAAAAAAGCATGGGACATCGCCCGGCGTCAGGCAAACATGAGCGTGTAAAACATCGTCATGAGTGATCTATCAACCATCGCCGAAAATGAATCAGCGCAAAATGCCGCAGTGATGCGCCACTTGGTGAGGTTTCTCGAATCAGAAAAAGAAAAAGGTCGCAGCCATGTTTTGCTCGATTCCGATGCACGACAGGTCCTTCGCCAGATGGCAACAAGATCACCGGCAAAAATAGACACCGCAGCTTCCACGCCTCGCACTTCAACCAAAAAAGTCGCGGCACCTCACAAGGCCGATGACATCGCATTGCCCGAACTCAAAACGATTTCCTCATCCAATTCAAAATCCGAGCAACTCGCGCAACTCGAACAACAAGTGCGCGGTTGGCTCGCAGGTAATTTTCCCAGCACTCTTCGCCAAACACCGGTTTTCTCATCAGGCAGTCCCGATGCACGTCTCATGCTGATTGGTGAGGCACCTGGCCATGAAGAGGAGAAAGCACTGCGCCCCTTCGAAGGATCGGCTGGCAAAAAACTCGATAAGATCCTCGAGGCCATGGGACTCTACCGCGATGAGGTTTACGTCACCAACCTCGTCAAATTTCGTCCCGCCACACCGCGGCAAACGACCAACAACCGTAAGCCTTCAGCGGCGGAGGTGGCAGCATTCATCCCTGTGATTCGCGAGGAAATTCGCATCGTGCGTCCCGCATGCATCATC
>JBEEOX010000043.1:0-9325 GCA_041191425.1 Verrucomicrobiota bacterium
GGGAATCCGGAAAATCCTACCTCAAACCCCAAAACTAACAGACACCAATAACATCATAAGCATCCTTCAGATTGATGCCTTGATCACTTTTACAGAAAAAGATTTACGCAGCCTTCTGGTCCGGGTTTTCAATGTTCGGTATCTACGGAACGCAAATCAAGGAGGGGAAATTTGACCTCATACGCAGTCTTTTCGGCCTGCCTTTTCTTTTTGGGACCATCATTCTTCTTTCGGTTATTTTCTTTGGTTTATTTGGCCGTTGGCGCATAGGTTTTTCCGGTGGGTTGGTTTCAGTTGCGCTACAGGTGGGCCCCATTGGGTGGACACGTCGGATTCTCTGTGACCGAAGTGCCAATGTGGGGATTAAGGCAGCGAAATGGTATAAGAACAATGTGCCACAGAAGGTGATCGAAGTTGATTGTCTTGGCAAAAAGCTGCGCTTCGGTTCATCACTGTCAGACGATGCCAAAGTGTTCGTAGCTGAAATGTTGCGCCGCATGATCCAAGGTGTTTGATTGGCGTGAAAACGCGTGCATCGGCGTGCAAACCATGGTTTCTCGGGTTGAGTGAGTGGACGCGCGATTCAACTGGATGGCCTTCGGGCAGTGGCGATTCTGGCGATTTGTTGGGATCACTGGCGGCCAATCGCATGGGAGCGATGGCTACCCTTTGAAGTATGCCTGTTTTTTTTCCTAGTGATGACAGGCTACCTAATCACCAGCTCGCTTTTGCGTGAGCGGGATCGGGGTGCATCGAGCGGTATAGCATGGCGGGGAAAAATGATGTGGACCTACCAGGTGCGTCGCGGCCTGAGAATTCTTGCGCCGTATTATGCGGCCCTTACGCTCGCGTGGTTGGTAGGAGCATCTGACATTCGCGCGGCATGGCCGTGGTACACGGGTCATCTTTCTAACATCCACATGGCCTTTCTTGAGCAATGGCCCCCGGGGGTGAACCACTTCTGGTCGCTCTCGATGCAGCAGCAATTTTATCTCGTGTGGCCTTTGGTTATTTGGTGGTTGCCGCGTCGCCTGATGATTCCAGTGGTCATTGTTTTTGCCGCGATAGGCCCACTCGCCCGATACTTTAATGATCACATGCTCGCATGGTGCGCGAGGCCGCAGGTCTTGACGATTTCATGTCTCGATTACTTTGGCGTGGGCGCGCTGATGGCGATCGCGCAGTGGTACGGCATGAATCTGACAAGTCGGGCATTGCGCTGGATTTCGATTGCGGCATTCGCGGTTTATGCGCTCATGTTCACGACTTATGAACTTGGTGGTCCGACCTTTGGTTTGAGATTCTTGCAACAAACTTTTCTATCGATCGCACTTTGCGGATTCATAGCGCGCGGGATTGTTGGTTTTGGCGGAAGGTTTGGAAAATTTCTTCAGCACCCGACCTTGTTGCGGATCGGTCAACTCTCGTACGGGATTTATCTTTTCCACAACCTTGCGCCTTTGATCGCTGGCAAGCTGATGCCTTTTTTATGGAATGGCGCTTTTGATAGCGGCGTAGCGGCGATGCTGAAAATCGCTGTCTTTGCAGGTCTCACTTGGGCGATGGCTCTTACCTCATGGCGTTGGATCGAAATGCCACTGCAGCAATTGAGTGCTAAGATGGCGTCGCGTTCCGCGCCTTAGAGCGCGCCGAAGCGGCGATGGCGTTGTTCGTATTCGCGCACGGCTTCGATGAGGTCGTTGCGGCGAAAGTCGGGCCAGAATTTTTTAACGATGACGATTTCCGCGTAGCTGATTTGCCAGAGTAGAAAGTTCGAGATGCGCATTTCGCCGGAGCTGCGGATGAGAAGGTCGGGATCGGGCATGCCGGCGGTGTCGAGTCGCGAGGCAAAGAGTTGCGTGTTGATATCGGCGGCTTGAATTTTTCCTGCGGCGGCATCGGCGGCGAGTGAGCGAGCAGCAGTGGCGATTTCCTCGCGCGCGCCGTAGGAGAGGGCAAGTACGAGAGTGAGCGCTGTGTTGTTGGCAGTTTCGGCGATGATCGATGCGAGCAGCTTGCGGGTCTTCTCCGGCAGTCGCTCGGTCTGGCCGATGGCGAGAAGCCGGATGTTTTTTTTGCGAAGGTCTTTGGCTTTTTCTGCAAGAAAACGATCGAGAAGTTCCATCAACGCACGCACTTCGTGAGCGGGTCGATTCCAGTTTTCCGATGAGAATGCGTAGAGCGTCAGAAATTTGACGCCGAGCTCAATACAGATGTCAGTGATTTCGCGCACCGACTCCGCTCCGGCCCGGTGACCCTCGCGTCGGGGCAGACCTCTTTCTGCGGCCCAGCGGCCATTGCCATCCATGATGATGGCGATGTGACGCGGAATGTCGGCGGATGCTGGCATCGCTGGCTTTCGGAGTTGTCAGTTTGCCACAAGCGTCTGTGTGCGATCGGGGCCAACGCCGACAAATGCGATGGGCGCGCCGCACAACTCGGAGAGTCGGGCGAGGTAGGCTTTGGCTTGCGGTGGCAGGCTGGCAAAGTCCTTGCACACGGTGGTGTCGCATTTCCACCCGGGCATGCTCTCGTAGATCGGTGTCGCGCGATCCCACGCCGAGCGATCGGCAGGCGGCAGCGTATGGGTGACTCCATCGACGAGGTAGCCCGTGCAAATTTGCAAGGTGTCGTAGGCGTCGAGTCCGTCGACATTCGTGACAGCGAGTCCAGTGACACCATTCACCATGCAGGCAAAGCGCAGGAGCACGGTATCGAGCCATCCGCATCCACGTGGGCGTCCTGTCGTGGCGCCAAACTCGCGACCGAGGTCATGCAAGTAATTCGACAAACCTTCGTCGCCGGTGGGAAAGGGGCCTGAACCGACGCGCGTCGTGTAGGCTTTGCAAACGCCGATGACTGAATCAATCGCTGTCGGCGGCAGGCCCGAACCAGTGCAGGATCCGCCGGCGGTGGTGTTGGACGAAGTGACGAAGGGATAGGTTCCAAAGTCGATGTCGAGCAAGGTGCCTTGTGCGCCTTCGAAGAGAAGCTTTTTACCCGACTTCCACGCGGCGTGGAGAGCCGGGATGGTGTTGGTCAGATGCGGACTGAGGCGAGCAAAGGCGGCGTAGACTTCATCGATGACTGCTTTCGCTTCGAAAGTTTCAAGATCGTAGCGTTTGAGAATTTCATTCGCCTCTGCGATGCGATGGGTGATTTGTGCTTCGGCAAAGCTACGGTCAAACAGGTCAGCCATGCGCAGTCCGCAGCGGTTGATCTTGTCCGCATAGGCCGGACCGATGCCGCGTTTGGTCGTGCCGATCTTGCGGTCGCCGAGAGAAGCTTCACGTGCGGCGTCGAGTTCCTTGTGAAAGGGCATGACCACATGAGCGCGATCGGAAATGAGCAACTTCTCGGGAGTGATGGAAATTCCCTGCGACTCAATGCGTTCAATTTCGCTCACCAATCCGATCGGATCGATCACCACGCCGTTGCTGATCACATTGATTTTCGAATCCCAAAGAATGCCTGAAGGTAACAGATGAAGGACATACTTCGTGCCATTGGCGATCACCGTGTGACCAGCGTTGTTGCCGCCCTGACCGCGAATCACCACATCGGCTGATTCCGTGAGGTAATCGACGATCTTGCCTTTGCCTTCGTCGCCCCATTGAAGGCCGGTGATGATGGTATTCATGAGATGGTGATGATGAAATTTTTAGAAACCGCGAATGAATGCGAAGGTGTGCGATAGGAGCTGTTTACTTAGACGCTTCAATCAATCGCGAGAATTCCTCGAAGAGATAGGAGGCATCGTTGGGTCCTGGAGCGGCTTCGGGGTGGTATTGCACGCTGAAGACCGGATGGGTTTTGTGGCGCATGCCTTCGACGGTTTGGTCGTTGAGGTTGATGTGCGTGACTTCGATTTCGGGTGGGAGCGAGTCGGGGTCGACAGCGAAGCCGTGGTTTTGCGAAGTGATGGAAATTTGTCCGGTACGCAGGTCTTTGACCGGCTGATTGCCACCGCGGTGGCCGAACTTGAGTTTGAAGGTGCTGCCGCCGTAAGCGTGGGCGAGGAGCTGGTTGCCGAGGCAGATGCCGAAGATCGGTTTTTTGCCGATGAGTTGGCGAAGCTCGTCGTGGATGTAACCAAGTGCAGCGGGATCACCCGGGCCGTTTGAGAGGAAGATGCCGTCGGGATTTTTCGCAAGCACTTCGGCAGCGCTGGTGGTGGAGTTCACCACTTCAACTTCGAAGCCCGATTGGCGCAGGCTGCGGAGGATATTGAATTTGATCCCGAAGTCGTAGGCAACAATACGGTGTTTGACGGGTGGAAGTTCCTCGTAAGGTCCGGGCTGTTTGGTGGAAACATTTGGCAAAACCCAGCGACGTGATTCCTCGCTCCAGAGATAGGGCTTTGGTGTTGAAACTTCCTTCACATAGTCCATGCCCTTCATCGATGGCGCATTGCGCGCGGCCTCGATGGCTTGATCGGCATTGAGCTCGGTGCTCACGCAGGCACGCATGGCACCGAGTGAGCGGAGATGTTTGGTGAGCGCGCGTGTGTCGATGCCTTCGATGCCGAGCACGCCGTAAGAAGCGAGGTAGGCATCAAGCGATTGTGTCGAGCGCCAGTTCGATGGAACGCGGCAGAGCTCGCCGATCACAAAGGCGCGGATGTGGGGTTGGCTTGATTCCGCATCTTCGGGGTTGATGCCGTAGTTGCCGATTTGCGGATAAGTCATGCTCACAATTTGTCCGCGGTAGGAGGGATCGGTGATGACCTCCTGATAACCGGTCATGGAAGTGTTGAAACAAATTTCCCCAGTGGTGGTTCCGGTGGACCCGAAGGAAGTTCCTTGAAAATAGCGACCGTCTTCGAGGGCGAGTATGGCGGAGGTCGGCATGGCGCGCGGAAATTAGGCATCCCGCCCGAACGATGCAAGTGTTCGCTTGCCGTTGAGTCGCTTTGCGCTCGACAGGCTTGTCATGCTCGGCATCTTGTCCTGCCCACAAAGGGCTTTTTCCCATGCGTTTCGCTCTTTTCGGTGACATTCATGCCAATCTGGAGGCCTTGGAGGCGGTCCTCGCGGATGCCGCCGGGCAGGGGGTGACCCACCATGTTTGCCTTGGTGACATCGTCGGCTACAACGCCGATCCGGTGGTCTGCTTGGAGATGGTGCGAGCGATGGGCTGCCCGGTGGTGAAGGGCAATCATGACGATGATGCCTCAAACGAGCGCTCCTTGGAAAGCCTGAGCCCTGCTGCCGCCGATGCGATGCAATGGACGCGCCAGCAACTCAATGATGAGCAAAAGCAATGGCTCAGACGGCTGCGCATGGTGCGGCAGGTTGAGGACTTCACGATTGTGCACAGCACGCTCGATCAGCCGGGAAAATGGGGTTATGTTTTCAATTCCCACGATGCGATGGCGAACTTCCCCTTTCAGTTCACGCAAGTCTGTTTCCATGGTCATACCCACAGGCCGAATGTTTTTGTGAAATCAGCGCAGGTCACCACCATCCCACCAGAAACGGTGACCATCGAGCCCGGCTCCAAATATTTTATCAATGCCGGTTCGGTGGGTCAGCCTCGCGATGGCGATTGGCGGGCCTGTTACGCGATCTACGACCCGGAGCTGCGTCTGGTTGTTTTCCGTCGCGTTGAGTACGATCTGCTCAAGGCGCAGGAGAAGATCCGCGCCGCCGGTTTGCCCGAAAAGTTGGCCGCACGGTTGGCGGAGGGGTCATAGAGGGTTTTTTCTAGGATTATTGGTCTGCCTAGGGGCTTTTTGTTGTTGCAAATCAGTCTCAATTAGACCAAGTTTCTTGCAGATGCCTGCCGGACTAGCCGCCGAACTGGAAATTGACAGTGCCCTGACCCTGAATCAGGTCGCCGTGGGCTGCGATGTCACCATTCGCGTTCTCAACGGACCCGCATGCCAGCAGCTGCGGGACTTGGGTTTTTGCGAGCAACTTCAGGTCAGGAAACTCGCCGGCGGCCGCAATTTGATCTGCTCGGTGTGTGGCACCCGCATGGCGATCAGCCGCGAGCTTGCCGATCAGGTGGTGGTGGCACCAAGCCGTTGATTTCAGATCGGCATGAATGGGGCATCCGAGGCAGTGTCGTTGGTGGCTTTGGTGGGGAATCCCAACGCGGGCAAGACGACGATTTTCAATGCGCTGACAGGATCCAATCAGAGGGTCGGAAATTTCGCGGGAGTGACCGTCGAAATGAAGTCGGGCGAATTTTTCACACCGCACGGGAGAAAGATGCGGGTGCTGGATTTGCCGGGATGTTATTCGTTGGAGTCGACGACACCGGATCAGCGGATCGCGGCGCAGGCCTTGCGTGGTGATTTGCCTGGGATGGACAGGCCGGATGTGGTGGTGTGTGTGGTGGATGCGTCGAACCTCGAGCGTCATTTGCGTTTGGCGATGCAGTTGATTCAGGAGGGTCTGCCAACGGTCGTGGCATTGAACATGGTGGATGTCGCTGAAAAGGCAGGCTTGAGGTTGGATGTGGCGAAAATTTCCGAGGAGTTGGGCGTGCCGGTGGTCGCGATGCAAGCGAGCGCGCGCAAGGGGATTGTCGATTTGAAACAAGCGCTGCGGATGCCGTTTCCTGCGGTGCCGGAAATTTCTTGGAATCGTGACGGCGGAGAGCAAGCGCAAGGCGAATTCATTCGCAGGCTGTGCGAACTCGCGGCAAGGCGACCAGGGGTGCATCAACAAACTGTGTCGGATCGCATCGATGCGTGGGCTTTGCACCTGTTGTGGGGCTGGGTGGTTTTTGCGCTGATGATGTTCGCGGTTTTTTGGGCGATTTTTTCGTTTGCGGCGATCCCGATGGGGTGGATCGAGTCCTTGCAGGGATGGATCGCCGAGCGGATTGAATCAACGCTCGCGGAAGGCGACTTGCGATCGCTGCTCGTCGATGGGGTGTTGGGTGGAGTCGGTGGTGTCTTGGTGTTTTTGCCGCAGATCGTGCTCTTGTTTTTCTTCATCGGCTTGATGGAGAGCTCCGGTTACATGGCGCGCGCGGCCTACCTGATGGATGGCCTGATGGCCAAGGCGGGTCTGAGTGGAAAGGCCTTCCTGCCTTTGTTCAGCGCCTATGCTTGCGCGATTCCCGGCGTGATGGCCACCCGCACGATTGACTGCGCCAAGGAGCGCCTGGTGACGATTTTCATAGCGCCTTGGATGAGTTGCTCGGCGCGCTTGCCGGTGTATTTTTTGATCGTGCCCTTGTTGATGGGTGAGGCCGAGGGATCTTGGAAACAGGCGTCGGTGTTGTTTGCGATTTACGTGGCGGGAACCATGACGGCCTTTGTGGTGGCGCGTTTGTTGAGAAACAAACTGGGATCGGAAACTGGCTCGCATTTTATTCTCGAACTTCCGCCGTACCGCATGCCGCAGTGGCCATACATTTTCCGTCATGTCATTGAGCGCGGTGGCGCTTTTGTCGCCAAGGCTGGCACGCTGATCCTTGGGCTTTCAATTTTGCTTTGGGCTTTGGGCACTTATCCGAAAAGCGAGGGCGATGATGCCGATGCGCTGGCGC
Source organism: Verrucomicrobiota bacterium (assembly GCA_041191425.1). Lineage (GTDB taxonomy): Bacteria > Verrucomicrobiota > Verrucomicrobiia > Verrucomicrobiales > Akkermansiaceae > Luteolibacter. The sequence goes on from JBEEOX010000043.1 coordinate 7,507, forward strand.
ACAGCGCGATGGGGCGGATGGGTGCTTTCATCGAACCGGTGGTCGAGCCGCTGGGTTTTGATGGTCGGGTTGGCACCGCGATCCTGACTTCATTCGCGGCGCGCGAGGTGTTCAATTCCTCGATGGCGGTCATGTTCCGCGTCGATGAAGGCGAGGGTGATGAAAAAGAAGCGCGCGCGTCGTTGCGTGAGCGTTTGGCGGATGCGAAATGGCCGGATGGCCGACCCTTGTTCACACCGCTGGCGATGATCTCTTTGCTGATCTTTTACATTTACGCTCTGCAATGTCTGCCGACATCCGTGGTCGTGGCCAAAGAGTCGGGCTCGTGGAAATGGGCAGTCGGGCAATTCGCTTTCATGTCGGCCTTTGCTTATCTTGCCTCACTGACAATTTATCAATTCGGTCGAATGATGGGATTCTGACATGGACTGGCAAACTTACACAGCGGCGGGCATGGTGGCCCTTACGGTTTTGATTTTCCTCGTGCGTCTTGCGCGCAGAGGCGGTGGCGGACCAAGTTGCGGCGGTGGTTGCGGCTGCAGTGATAAGCACAAGCACTAAGCTCGTACGGGCAGGGTTGTGGCTCAGTCTTCTTCGAACTTGCGTGAGATCAAATCCTCGAGCGCGGCAAGCGCTTGATCGGCATCGGCTCCTTCGGCGCTGACCGTGATGACCGAGCCGTGTCCGGCCGCAAGCATCATCAGGCCCATGATGCTTTTGCCATCCACTTCCTCGCCGTCTTTTTCGACAAAGATGTCGGATTGAAAACGGTTTGCCATCTTCACGAACTGCGCCGCAGGGCGGGCATGAATGCCGAGTTTGTTGAGGATGGTGAATTCTTTTTTGGCCATGAACGGGGGTGAACGGTTGGGCGAGTCTAGGGCGCGGATGGTGCGCCCTCCAAGGCAAAATTTGCGACCCTCGGGCATCGAGGATCAGGCGCTACAGGCAATCTGCAAAAATTCGCGTTGATTCTAGCCCCCGATGGCCATGAAAGTCGGCGCGTCATGCTCGATATCCGCGTCATCCGCGAAAACTCCGCCGCTGTTCAAGAACGCCTCAAGCTTCGCGGTGGCGATCACTGGAAGCTCGTCGATGCGGTGCTCGCCTGCGATGAGAAGCGTCGCAACGCCGAGACCGAAAAACAGCAACTGCAAAACGCGCGCAAGACGACGTCCAAACAGATCGGCATGCTCAAGGCCAAGGGCGAGGACACCTCCGCGATCGAGGCCGAGGTGCGCGGGATCAACGAGCAAATCGTCGCGCTCGATGTCGTCGCCGAAGATGCCGCGGCCGAGCAGGCGGATCTTTTGTTGAATATTCCCAACCTGACGCATGACGCCTGCCCGGTTGGCAGTGATGAGTCGGCCAACCCTGTGGTGCGCGAGTGGGGAGAAAAACCATCGATCGCTGAAGCGAGGGATCATGTCGACATCGCGCTGCGACATGGCTTGATCAATTGGGATGACGGCACGCGCGTCACGGGATCGGGCTTTGTCGTGTATCGCGGGCTTGGCGCGCGGCTTGAGCGGGCATTGATCAACTTCCTCTTGGATACGCAGTCCGCGAATGGCTACGAGGAAGTGAATGTGCCGCACCTTGTGAAGCGCGAGTGCATGGAGGGCACAGGTCAGTTGCCGAAATTTGAGGACGACATGTACGGCACGGATCCCGGCGAGGATGGAATCAACCGCGTGTTTCTCGCGCCGACTGCTGAAGTGCCGGTGACGAACCTATATCGCGACATGATTTTGGCCGAGTCGGATCTGCCGGTGAAAATGGTGGCCTACACGCCGTGTTTCCGCCGCGAGGCGGGATC
>JBEEOX010000044.1:0-9261 GCA_041191425.1 Verrucomicrobiota bacterium
GAAAGCATGGGCGCGCTGATCGCCGCGCACGCTTGGCGGCAAGCTCCGTCGGATCAGCCGCCTTGCGATGGCTTGATCCTCTCATCGCCCATCGTGCGTTTTCGTGACGACATTCCGGCTTGGACGCCCGGTCTGGTGCAAATTGCCGCAACCACTCTGCCGTTGGCGCGCATCTCACTCGATGTGCTCGCGGGGGGGCAAGATGTGCAAATGACCCAAAAGTCGCATCATGCGGAACAGGCGGTGAAAAATCCTTACCACATCGAGCAGCACACGCTGCGCCTGATCGGCGCCCTGACCTCTCACATCAATGGCATGAACGACTGCGCTGCCACTTTTCGCAAGCCGGTGCTGGTGCTACACGGGGGTAAGGATTTTTTCAACAACGACTCCGATGTTCGCGGCTTCGTAGCGCGCATCCCACCGGAGACCCCGACGCTTTACCGCAACTACCCGAACGCCTATCATCTGCTGATGTATGATGAGAAAAAAGAGGCCATTTTTCGGGATGTCGAACGCTGGCTCAGACGCATTAGTCGGCAAAAATCGTAAAATTCATGATTTTGGCGCAGGTTTCGTCTTGACGGGTCCGGCCCGATGGCCATGCTTCGCGCCCCCGCAACCAACACAATTTTAAGCCATGGCCCGTATTTGCATCATCCGAGGAACCAGCGTCCGCTCAGGCGGCAGAATTCACCGCTCCGGTTTGGCCAAGAAAAAAGGCGGTATCGGCCGTCACGTCACCAAGGTCGTGAAGCGCAAGATTTCCCCCAATCTTCAAACCAAGCGCATCTTCATTCCCGAGTTCGGCCGCCATGTGCGCCTCAAGCTCAGCTGCCGCGCGCTCAAGACCATCAACAAAAATGGTGCCTTGCAGACGCTTCAAAAAGCCGGCCTGATCTAAACTGACTTTCGTTTTTCATCATTGTGGTTTCATGATAACGGTTCGGTGGAAACACCGAGCCGTTTTTCATGTCGGGCTTAAAAATAAGCTCAGCCCCATCGCAACAAACCGCATCACTCCTCTAGCGCGAGCTCTTCCTCCTCGTCCTCCGGCTTCTGCAGCTTGCGGAAATGAATCTGCCCAACGCGGCGGCCATCCGTGCTGGTGACGCGTGCTTCATAGCCGAGAATATCAACGGTCTCGCCCACTTCGGGGAACCTCCCGAGTTGCTGGGTAATGTATCCACCGACGGTGGTGACCTCGCCGCTTTCGAGCACCAGCTCGGGAACATGACCGCCCAAATCATTGAGCGTCATCGAGCCCTCAATCACAAACTCATCCTCGTTCACGCGCGTGAATGCCGAGCGCTCGTTGTCGAATTCGTCCTGAATGTCACCCACCAATTCCTCCATGATGTTGTCGAGGAACACGATGCCCACCGGGGTGCCGAACTCATCGACCGCCATCGCAAGATGAGCATGCTCGCGCAGGAAAAATTTCAACAGCGTGTCGAGCGGCATCGTGTCGGGAACGATCTTGAGATCGCGCCTGATCCGCATCAGGTCGGGGTTCGGGTCATTGATGAGCTTGAAAAGATCCTTAATGTGAATCAGCCCGATGGCGTGGTCGAGGTGACCTTTCACCAATGGGAAACGCGTGTGCTTGCTGCGAATGGCAAGCTCGAGTGTGCGTTCAAAGGGTTCGTCCGCGTCGAGCACGATGACCTTATTGCGCGGGGTCATCACATCGCGCACCCAAAGTTCGTTGAGTCCCAGCGCGTTGATCAGAATCTCGCGCTCGGTTTCGGTCACTTCCTGGGATTTTCCGCTTTGCGTGACGAGCAATGCGAGTTCCTCGGCCGAGTGCGAGTGTCCGCCTTCGCTGACGGGCTCAATATTGAAAAGTTTTTTGAGCAACCAGTTCGCGGTGCCGTTGAGCACACGGATCGCCCAGTGCGCGGAGCGGTAAAATGCATGGAGCGGCGTCGCAAGCGCAAGGGTGGTCGAGACTGAACGGCTGATCGCCAGCGATTTCGGCATTAGCTCGCCGATCACCACATGCAGGAAAGTGAAGGATACGATCGCCAGACCAAACGAGATCAGCTTGACCCACCACATCGATAGGCCGGTCATCAGCAGCAGTGGCGCGACGAGCGCCTCGACGAAGGGCTCGCCGAGGAAACCAAGTGCCAGCGAGGAAATGGTGATGCCGAGTTGGTTGGCGGAGAGGTAGCCATCGAGGTGGTTGACCACATGCAGCGCCATCTTGAGCTTGGCCGGACGATTCTTTGCCTCGGCTTCAAGCTGGCTAGGGCGGACCTTGACGATCGCAAATTCCGAGGCGACGAAAAACGCGTTGAGCAGCAGGAAAAAAAGAATGCCTAGAATGTAGAGCAAGGACTTGCCGAGGCTCGGAAATTCCGATGGCGGCAAACTCGTTGCCGATGCCAAAAAATCCATGGTAAGGGGAAACTCCATCGGGAAAATGCAGGATCAGAGTTTTTCGTAGACCCCTTGGTCGCGCCTTTCGAGCACGGTGAAACCGGCCTTCTTGGCGTCGCTCACCGAGAGCGGCTTGGTGATGCTTGGCGTGTTGATGCGCGAGATGACCTTGCGAACGGGGTGCTTGCAAAGCGGGCAAGTGTCCAAGGGCGCGCGATCGACGGGGCGGCGGAGTTCAAATCCGCGGGCACAGACACGGCAGGACCTTTCGGGATCCTCGGGTGCTTCAGAGCGGTATTCGTAAATCGGCATTTAGGGGGGCGCAGACCGGGTAGTTTCCGTTCCACGCCACAGAGAGCGTATTCCGTGCCAGCTTACCAGCTGGACTTGGTCACGCCTGGGAGCATTCCGGCCGAGGCAAGCTCGCGGAAAGTGATCCGGGAAAGACGGAAGCGGCGCAGGAATGCGCGACGGCGACCGGTGATTTCGCAACGATTGATAAGACGGGTCGGGCTCGCGTCGCGTGGCAGCATGGAGAGACCAACATAGTCCTTCTCTGCCTTAAGCTTGCGGCGGAGTTCTGCGTACTTTTCGACGGTTTGCTTCTTGCGCTCGTTGCGGGCGATCCAACTTTTCTTAGCCATAATGCGGGGGCGGATTAAAGGAGGGCTCCGGCGGCGGACGCAAGCCCAAAGTTGAAAAAATCGGGGCAATTTCGGGAAATTTTGCCAAAAAACCACTCGGCATCGGGTTTTCGCGTCTCGGATCGGAGGGTTTTGCCGCGGACCAATGCCTTTCAGCCCCCATCTGGCGCTCTAGACCGGCTTGTACTTCATGAGCTTGAACCGCACGTGGTAAGAGCCGCGGTTGAACTTGCGACAGCAATCGTAGCAGGCGACCACGCGCTGAATCGGGCGCACGCGGTGGATGATGCCGAGGCAGTTCGGGCAAATGTATGAGTGGTTGCGCTTCATGCGACGGCGCTTGAAGGGCAATGTGTGAAATGGCTTCTCGCCCGGGATACCGAGTTCGGCGCAAGCCGCGCGCCATTCATCGCCGTGGGGATCGATGTGGCGACGACCGCAACGCTCATACGCGACAAGGTGAGCGAGCTCGTGCTTGAGCGTGCGCCAAAGTTCTTCGGGCTGGCAGTCGCGCAATTTCGGATTGAGCTCGATGGTTCGATCCGGCCACCACGCGCGACCAGCCGTGGTCTGCATGCGCGGATTCCAAACCACCCGCACCTTGCGCGCGAGCTCTGGCAATGAGAGGTCTTTTGATGCCTCGGTACACCACGCCGTGAGGCCACCATCCTGCTTTGCAGGACGCTCTTTGACCGGTGCCTGAAACCTCAAAACCCGCAGCCAGGAGGTCCATCGGAATTCCAACTGCGGCAGGCTACGATCCATCTTTCACACTACTAACAAACAAAGCGGAAATTGGCAATATTCCATGTGCGTAGAAAACACAAAAACTCCTTGAGTAATATTCTTGAGATTCGCCCAACCATACCTTCGCTGTAACACATTGAGCGCTGCGAGCGGCAGCATTCAAACCCTAGATACGCAAGAGTATCGTCAACATGCTTTGGCTTCCACCCAAATTCACGAGTTTGCTTTTGGCGGCACTGGCAGCCTGTCGTGCTAGTTATGCAAACAGTCCCAAAATCCGGTGACTTTGCAGTGCATATTGTGCCAAACGGCACGCGAGCCCCCCAAAAAAGATTCATGTAGAAAACAAAAGTTGAAACCACGAAACACACTAAATTTCACGAAGAACCTTCCTTCTTTAGAATCTGAGTTTATTTGTCTAGCTGGGGATATCCAAAATGACTTATGTATACATCGCACCCAGCAAGCCGCGCATACATTTTCGGCTCAGGGCCCGATCACGCGCAAACGCAGAAATTTTGCCCCGCCTTCGATCGGCACGGAAACTTCACGGCGCCGATAGTTGACGGGTACCCCGCTGGTGTCGGCCGAATCCGTGGGGGTGAGCTCAGACCAATTCGTGGAAGAAAGATTGTTCGAGAGCAACGGAACGACCGAAAGCCCAGCGTCACCGTCGGTCCTTTCCAGCCAACGCATAACCAGATGTTTGGCTCCGCCGACATTGGTCTGCCACGAGGAAACAAGCCCGCCATCGGCAACCGCCGGATTCCCGCCCAGGGCGTATTCCATGCGGTGGCTGAAACCGTCGCTGTCGGAATCCTCGTTCCAGCGCGGATCCGAAGCCGTGGACGGCAAGGGCGCAGGGAGTCCATTGTTTTCCCACCACTCGGCGAAAACGGGGTAAGCGGTGACCGAATAGGTTCCCGCGAGATCCTGGAAGGCGAAGCGGTATCGACCACCGTTTGTCACCGCTGCAATAATGTTATCCGGACCGGAGAGGGTCGCCTCGCCTGTGTTGCTGTTGTCGGCACTCCAACCCCAAGAGTTGCCTCCGGACCAGTCGGAGTTGGCCGCTTGGGAAAACTTGAATTGAATGTTGGTCGTGTCGCTGAATGTTCCTGTCCATTCCCATTGCATCCTCTGGTCACTCCACGTCATGTTGCTGGCGTTCGGCAGCCAAATCGGCATTGGCCCCGTGTTGCCGGTCACCGTCATCTGCTTGGGTGCAACGGCACTGTCGGATACAACCGGGTTCATGAATGTGCCGTTCGCATTGGTAAATCTGGTGAATTCCGCGAGATTCGACCATCCGTCGCCGTCGGGATCGGCCGCAGCCAAAGCGTCGTCACCGGTCAAGCCGTAGTACGCGATCCAGGCATCCTGGATACCATCACCATCGGAATCGGTGGCATCGTAGGTGATCTGGTAGGCGAAAGTTTCTTCGTTGAAGCGGAAGCGGTAAATGCCATTGCCTTGGCTGAAAGCATGGTTGATGTTGAGTCCTCCGAGATCGCCAATTCCGTCGACCGGGGCGTTGTCTCCCCAATTCTCCTTCGTCCAGTCCCCGACGGTGAACTTAAACTCGCCCGCCACGCCGCCATTTCGGGGCAAATCGAGCATCCACACGTTGCTCCCGAGATATCTCATGGAGTTCTCGGAAGCGTTGAATCCGCCATATTGATTGCCTGCCAGATAAATGGCCGTACGGTCGGGCACATGCGGATCGCTGCCCCGGGCGAATTCCTCGAGGTTGGTGAATGAATCGCCATCCGGATTAGCGCTGAACTCCGTCACGCCGTGAAAAATCGCCCAGTTGCTGCGGTTGGTATCGACCACGGCGAGGTCGGTGTTTGGCGAAAAGAAAGCGGAGCTTGGGTTGGAATTTGTGAGATTGAGAGCGAACCGGAGATAGCCTCCGGCAGGATTGGTGAAGAAAGGACCTGGGATATTGTTGGAAAGAAATCTGAAGGAGGAGGGCCGGATGACGGAAACCGGATCAACCGCCCAAGCGATGTGCTGGGCCACGGGATTGTTCGACGAGGCGCGCAGGGTATGGGTCGTCCCGTTGTAGGTCACCGTGGCGACGTCCTTATTCAGAGGGTCGAGCCCGTTCTGGTATTCGAAGAGATTGGACAGACCGTCGACGTCGTCATCGGATGACCCATCGGAGGCACCTGTTATGGCCTGCCAACCGTCCGGCACTCCGTCACCGCCGGAATCCTCCGTGAAACGTCCGGTCGGCGCGGGCGTCGTCGCCAGAACCACGACACTGTGTGCCGCCACCGGCACGTCGGCGCGGACCGCACTACCTTGTAAGTTAGCTGTGACTACGTGGCCAGCGGGCCCGACGCCGCCGAAATCGGAACCGTAGACACCCCAGTCGGAATTGAATTGCACGTGCCAGGTGCCGAAGGTGGGGAACGGACAGCTAACGTTGAGAGACTGGCTGGAAAAGTTGAACAAGACGACGAGATTCTCATCATTGCTGGCCCCCAGACGCCAGTAGACCATCAGGTCCTGGTCGTCGTTGGAAAAGCCAGCCGACGCATCAAGATTCGAATTCTGCAGTGCGGGCAAAAGCTTTCGCATTTCGATGAGATCGCGGTGCGCGCGGAAAATTCGGTGCTGCCCGGCTCCGGTGCGCCAATTGAGAGGCGAGGAGTCGCTGAAGGATCCAGTGACCTGAAACTCCTGTCCCATCCAAAGCATCGGGGTGCCCGGTGCGGTGAGAGTTAGGGCAGCGTTGAGTAAAGTTTTCTTGCGGGCTATCTTGCCGGTGGGATCGGCGGGCGCCATCCGATCGGCCAGCCGCTTAACGCCGTTTAGGTCGCCGGACTTGTCGTGGTTGTCGGTGAAAATGACGCGGTAACCGGGCGGCTCGGACCAGCCGCTGACCTTGCCAAGGATGCTGCCGACGTCGGGCGTGGCCGAGGCGAGTTGCGGAGTGATCTCGTTGTGGAAACTCGTCTGCCAGTGGCCATCGAAACTATCGGCCGCATCGACGACGCGCAAAAGATCAAGAAAAGATCCTGCCCCATACCAGTCACCGGCAGGCGTAACGGTCAAAAGATCAGCATCCTCCGCAATGCTCCACCGCCCTATATATTGCTCATGAATCATTCGGTTGATCTCCATCATCAAGCTCTTGCCGTCGGGGATAACCGTTTGGGGACCCCCAACATTGGTAGTGGTGGTAGCGTTTTGGTCGTAACCGAGGAAATTTTGCGGTGAATCCCAGCGAAATCCATCAACCCTGAAATCATCGAGCAGGGTCTTGATATTTTCACGAATAAAACGACGAACCTCAGCCTGAGAATAGTTTGGGCGTCGCCCCCAAGCGGTCCAGCCTAAGGGGCTATCAGGGTAGAAATAAATGTTGTTGGCGCCGTCGAAATTCCACAGTCCGTCGTCTGGCGGGCTCCAATGGTTATGCACCACATCAAGTTGAATCTTCATGCCTTTTTGGTGGGCGGCCCGGACAAACCTCTTGAGTCCATCCGGACCCCCGTAAGCCGCTTCGATCGCAAAAAGATGTTCGGGGTTGTATCCCCAGCTGAAATCCCCCCCGAATTCGTTGACCGGCATCAGCGCAATCACATTCACACCCAGCCTTTGAAGATAGTCCAGCCGTCCAATGGCATCGTCAAATGTGCCGGGTCGGCCGTCACTAGGGTTGGGGTCATAAAAACTCCCAATGTGCATTTCGTACATCACCTGCTGGCTCACCGGAATGTTGGGCCTGCTCACGTTGCTCCAATCAAAAGCGTTGTGGTCGTAGATGACCGAGTTGCCGTTACGCACCCACACCGCGCGCGGATCATGTTTCCAAGTGCCCTCTGGCTTTTCGCTCCAGCGGAGAAAATATTTGTATTCCTGGTCGGGACGCGCGGAGGCCACCGTGGCAGTCCAATAACCTGTTGCCGTTTCCTTTGTCAGAGCTGTTTCACCCCAGTCATTAAACTGGCCTCGCACGGACACTTCTGCCGCATTCGGCGCCCAGAGACGGAAGGTCACTCCGGTGACAACACCCCCATTCTTGTTGACGATGGCTCCCAACGATTCCTGGCTGCGAACGACATCCGCAAGCACTAGAAAAACAAAAATGGTCCGCAAACAAAGGCAGATATACATTAACAATAGGATTAAGGTTTCATATACGTCCGTCAAGCCGGTGCAGCAATATAACTAGAAACACTGCGGGTATTCGATACGCCTCCGAGCGAGCCCCGCTACACCGACTCATCGCCGCAGGCATCTCCTCAAGCACAGGACAGGCTCGCAAAATGATCCCACCCGCCACTTAGGGTCATGCCTTTTCCGTGTTCGACAAGTCGGCCGATCTCCGTGAGTTCCAACTCTGGAAAATTTTTCATCCACGCCGCTTTCAATTTGTTCACCCGCTCGGGCTCGATCGCAAACAGCAACTCGTAGTCCTCGCCGTCGCCGAGGGCCTGATCCACCCCACATCCCTGTCCGCGCGGCAAAACCTCGAAATCCAACTCAAACCCGCAGGCCGACGACTCCGCCAATCGTGGCAAGTCCTTTGCCAGTCCGTCCGAGACATCCATCATGGCAGTGGGCTTGAAATTTGAAACCAGCCACTCCGCTTCCCTGAGGCGCGGAGTAAAATGCAAATGCTTGTAAGCGATCGATCCGCCCAAGCGGCCGGTGACCATGAGCACATCACCCGGTCTTCCTGTCGAGCGTAGCACCAAAGCATCGCGCTCCACACTACCCGTGGCGGCGATTGAAATCACTCCCGCCGAACCCTCCGGCATACGGGAAGTTTCACCCCCTACCAATCGCGCGTCAAAGGCGAGCAAGGCCTCGCCGATTCCCTCATAGAGCGCTTCGGCCCACGCCAGTTCGGTGTCGGGCGGCAAGGCCAAGGTCACCAAAAATCGCTCGGGCCGCCCACCCATCGCCGCAAAGTCCGAGACCACTCGCGCCACCGCCTTCCAACCCACCTGTTTGGGTGCCGACTCGGCGGTGAAATGAACATCACACACCAAGGCATCGGTTTTCAAAAGCTCAAGACGATCGGCTGCCGCATGATATTCGACCACCGCGCAATCATCACCAGGCCCAGCCCCCGGCGATGGATCGCAGGGCGCTTTTGCAACGAGTCGTGCAATGAGCTCATCCTCACCGATGTCACGAAGACGTTTCATGGAACATCGGGGAGAATATCAAAATGACGGGCGAGCATTTGAACGGTCACGGTGGCGAAGTTGAAACAGAAATGCACTGCGATCGGCGCCCACAGCGAGCCGGTTCTTTCATAGATCCACACCAGCAAAAGTCCGAAAAGAAATAGTGGCAGCAACGCGCTCAGGTTGCCGTGAGCGGCGGCAAAAAACAACGCGCTGGAACAAGCCGCTAACCAGAGTCCCGTGAATTTTTTTGCAACCGGATAAAGGTAGCCACGAAAGAGCAATTCCTCGCACAGCGGCGCCACAATCACCGCGGCCAAAGCCATGAGCCA